>CANRMG010000125.1 GCA_947631675.1 uncultured Oscillospiraceae bacterium | reverse complement strand
AAAATGTGCCGGAACAGCTGGCGGCCATCGGCTGCTGCCTTTCCCTTCACGCCCACGTCTATAACCACACCGGCGCGGAGGAGGATTGGTTCGGGCTCACGGATGTGGAACACCACTGGCCCATGAAGTACATTCCCCGCTACTTCTGGCCGGGGAACGGCTCGCTGAAGCTGGAGGCGGAGACTGCCTTCCATGAGGGGACCGTATCGGTCTGCGTCAACATCCTTGGCGGCGAGGCGCCGGAGATATGGTGTGACGGAGCGGCTGTCCCCACGGAGTCCGCTGTGAACGACCACGGTGTTGTGACTCTGACGGCGAGCGTTCCGGAGGGGGCAAGGGAGATCGCCCTCGCGCCCACAGGCGACGACTACAACGTAGAACTGATCCTGGTGGACCTCTCCCAAACAGACCGGGAGCGGGTACAGGTGAATGTGCCGCTCGTCGGCTATATGACGGAGGAGCAGTTTCCAACGCTTCAAGTGGGCGACGACGGGGCGGTAACGAACCTGACAGGGCACAGCCTGGACGGGGAGTCCTTCTATGCGGGCTATATACAGAAATTCGTAGAATGCGCGGAGAAGTACCGCGTGGGCTTTATCGAGACGGAGATAGGCACGGATACTTCGGTGCTCAGCGTGGAGGAGTATCTGGCCTACCATGAAATGCAGCTGTCCACGCTGAAAGAGCACAACATCGGCTGGATGTACAACTGTGATTTCGGAATTTTCGCACCGAAAGATCTGATGTATCTCAACGGTGAGAACAGCGCGATCCCCTTTGAGAACTTCTCCCGGTGGGAGGACGGTCCCTACTGGGTCAACGAGGACGTGACTGAGCTCTTAAAGGCGTACCAGTAAAAACAGGAAGAGAAATAAAGGAGAGAATGCCATGAAAGTACTGATGCTCAACGGCAGCCCCCGGGTGAACGGGAACACGTCTATCGCTTTGGCGGAGATGGAGAAGGTCTTTGCCGAAGAGGGGATAGAGGTCGAGACGATTCAGGTAGGCAATCAGGCTATCCGGGGCTGTATGGCCTGCAATGGCTGCGCCAAGAAGGGCAAGTGCGTCTTTAACGACGCCGTGAACGAGATCGCGCCGAAGTTCGAGACCTGTGACGGATTGGTCGTCGCCAGTCCTGTATACTACGCTTCCGCCAACGCCACCCTCGTGGCACTGCTGGACAGGCTCTTTTACAGCACGCCCTTCGACAAGACCATGAAGGTGGGCGCCAGCGTGGTTGCGGCCCGGCGGGGCGGCCTTTCCGCCACCTTTGACGAGCTGAACAAGTACTTCACCATCTCCGGCATGCCCGTGGCCTCCAGCCAGTACTGGAACAGCGTCCATGGCTTGGCAAAGGGGGAGGCGGCCCGGGATGGGGAGGGGCTGCAGACCGTGCGGACCCTGGCCCGGAACATGGCCTTCCTTATGAAGAGCATCGCCCTGGGGAAGGAGCAATACGGACTGCCCAAAACAGAGCCCCGTGTGGCCACAAATTTCATCCATTGATGTGAATTGACAAGCCTCTTTCCCCGTGCTAAAATCACAGAAAATGGAAGGAGGGATCGGCGTGAAAAGGCTCGGCTGCCCGCGTGCATCGGCCTTGGAGCCCCTTTCTCCTTTGTCCCTTCGTCTTGAGGGGACAGTATTTTTCAAATCATATCGTTTCTATTTCCCGGTATCTGCGTAAGACTTTTCGCAGGCCGGGATTTTTTATGGCGTACAGGAGGCGTGAGCATGGGCGAGATACGGGACAGGAAGATCGTGCTGTCCGACGGCAGCGAATATGTGGGCCGGGGCTTTGGCTGCCGGGAGGACAAGGTCTGCGAGATCGTGTTCAACACCTCCATGGCGGGCTATCAGGAGATACTCTCCGACCCCTCCTATACCTGCCAGATGGTGGTGATGACCTATCCGCTCATGGGCAACTACGGCATGGCGGCGGAGGATTACGAGACGGCTACGCCCACCATCGGCGCGCTGGCGGTGCGCCGGTATAACGACCGGCCCAGCAATTTCCGCAGCGTCGATACCCTGGGCGCGGTGATGGAGCGGTATCATATCCCCGGCATCGAGGGCATCGACACCCGCCGCCTGGCCCGGAGCATCCGTGACCATGGCAGCCGGAAGGCGCTGATCACGGACGCGGACACGCCGCTGGAGAAAGCCTTGGAGATACTGGAAAGCACGGATGTTCCCCGGGATGTGGTGCGCCGGGTGAGCTGCAATGCGCCCTGGGAGAGCCGGGCGGAGAACGGAAAGTATCACGTGGCGGCCATCGACTGTGGCATCAAGCTGAATATCGTCCGCTCACTGAACGCCCGGGGATGCGATGTGACCGTGCTGCCCTATAATACCAAGGCGGATAAGGTGCTGGCCCTGCATCCCGACGGGCTGTTCCTCTCCAACGGTCCCGGGGACCCGGAAGACGTGCCCCAGGTCATCGAACTTGTCCGGGCCCTGCGGGGAAGGGTGCCTATCTTCGGCATATGCCTGGGCCATCAGATCATCTCCCTGGCCTACGGTGCCAGGACCTATAAGCTGAAATTCGGCCACCGGGGCGGCAACCATCCGGTCCGGGACTTGGACACAGGAAGGATCGAGATCACAAGCCAGAACCACAGCTATGCCGTGGATAGAGAGAGCCTCGCCGGAACGGGCCTGGAGCTCACCCATGTGAACATTCTGGACGACACGGTGGAGGGCGTCAAGTGCATCCCGGACCGGGTGTTCTCCGTCCAGTACCACCCGGAGAGCGCCCCGGGGCCCCAGGACAGCGGTCATCTCTTCGACCGCTTTATCGCCATGATGGAGGAGGGAAAGCGCCATGCCTAAGAGAACGGATCTGCACAAGATCATGGTCATCGGCTCCGGCCCCATCGTCATTGGCCAGGCGGCGGAGTTCGACTACGCCGGGACCCAAGCCTGCCTGGCCCTCAAGGAGGAGGGCTACGAGGTGGTGCTGTGCAACTCCAACCCCGCCACCATCATGACCGACACCTCCGTGGCGGACAAAGTATACATGGAGCCGCTGACACTGGAATACGTGGCGAAGATCGTCCGCTACGAGCGGCCGGACGCCATCGTGCCCGGCATCGGCGGCCAGACGGGCCTGAACTTGGCGGTGCAGCTGGAGAAAAAGGGAATCCTCCGGGAGTGCCGGACGGAGCTTCTGGGCACTTCCAGCAAGAGCATCGAGAGAGCGGAGGACCGTGAGCTTTTTAAAGACCTGTGCGAGGAGCTGGGGGAACCGGTACTTCCCTCGGACGTGGCGTCAACTATAGAGGACGGACTTCGCATCGCGGCGGAGATAGGCTATCCCGTGGTGCTGCGGCCCGCCTTCACCCTGGGCGGCACCGGCGGCGGCTTCGCTGACGACGAGACCGAATGCCGGGAGATACTGAAAAACGCCCTGAAGCTGTCCCCGGTCCACCAGGTGCTGGTGGAGAAGAGCATCAAGGGCTACCGGGAGATCGAGTACGAAGTCATGCGGGACGCGAACGACACCGCCATCACCGTGTGCAACATGGAGAACATCGACCCTGTGGGCGTGCACACCGGCGACAGCGTGGTGGTGTGCCCCTCCCAGACCCTGACCAACAAGGAATACCATATGCTCCGGGACAGCGCTCTTCGCATCATCCGGGCCCTGCAGATCCAGGGCGGCTGCAACGTCCAGTTCGCCTTGGACCCCAACAGCTTCCAATACTATGTCATCGAGGTGAATCCCCGTGTCAGCCGGTCCTCGGCGCTGGCATCCAAGGCCAGCGGCTATCCCATCGCCCGGGTGTCGGCGAAGATCGCCGTGGGCATGACCCTGGACGAGATACGCCTCGCCAACACCCCCGCCAGCTTCGAGCCGGCGCTGGATTACGTGGTCACCAAGATGCCCCGGTTCCCCTTCGACAAATTCGCCGATGCCGCCAACACCCTGTCCACCCAGATGAAGGCCACCGGCGAGGTCATGAGCGTGGGCCGGACCATGGAGGAGAGCCTTTTGAAGGCGGTCCGTTCCCTGGAGACTGGCGTGGATCACCTGTGGATGAAGAAGTTCGACGACTGGGACGGTGCCCGGCTCATGGACTACATTGCCGAGGGACGGGACGACCGCCTCTTCGCCATCGCGGCGCTGCTGCGGCAGGGGGCAGATGTATCCGCCATCGCGGCCCGGACCCAGATCGACAAACTCTTCCTGGACGTCATTGCAAACATCGTCGCTATGGAGCGGAAGCTGGCCGACGCGCCGGGGGACATGGATACCCTCTACGAGGCCAAGCGCATGGGCTTTTGCGACCGGGCGGTGGCCCGGCTCTGGGGCGTAAAGGAGCTGGACGTCTATAACATGCGCCTCAAGGCTGATATGCTGCCGGTGTACAAGATGATCGACACCTGCGCCAGCGAATTCGACAGCTACATCCCGTACTTTTACTCCACTTATGAGCAGGAGAACGAGTCGGTCATCTCCGACAAAAAGAAGATAGTCGTCCTGGGAGCCGGGCCCATCCGCATCGGCCAGGGCGTGGAGTTCGACTACTCCACCGTCCACGCGGTGCAGACCATCCAGGCCGCGGGCTACGAAGCCATCATCATCAACAACAACCCCGAGACCGTCTCCACGGACTACACCTGCTCCGACAAGCTCTACTTTGAGCCACTGTACGTGGAGGACGTGATGAATATCCTCCTGCGGGAAAAGCCGGAGGGCGTCATCGCCTCCCTGGGCGGCCAGACGGCCATCAACCTGGCCCAGCCGCTGATGGACCGGGGCGTGAAGATCATCGGCACGGACTGCGCCGCCATCGAGCGGGCGGAGAATCGGGACGCCTTCGAGAGGGTCCTGGAGGAGCTGGGCATCCCCCAGCCGCCTGGCCGGGCGGTGACGGATATCGAGTCGGGCGTGGCCGCCGCGGCGGAGATCGGCTACCCGGTGCTGGTGCGGCCCAGCTTCGTGCTGGGCGGCCGGGCCATGCAGATCGTGACGGACGAGCAGCAGCTTCGCCACTATTTGCGCACCGCCGTGGAGATCGACGTGGATAAGCCGGTGCTGGTGGATAAGTACATCCAGGGTAAGGAGCTGGAGGTGGACGCCATCTGCGACGGCCGGGATGTGTTCGTGCCGGGCATCATGGAGCTGGTGGAACGCACCGGCATCCACTCCGGCGACTCCATCAGCGTCTATCCCACCTTCAGCGTGTCCCAAAA
>CANRMG010000124.1 GCA_947631675.1 uncultured Oscillospiraceae bacterium | reverse complement strand
CGGATGAAGTAGAGCATCTCCTGGGTCCGGCCCACCGCGAAGGAGGGTATCACCAGGTTGCCGCCCCGGTCCAGGGTCCGCTGGATGACGTCGGCCAGGAACTGGACGTTGTTCCGGTCCGCCTTTTCATGGTACCGGTCGCCGTAGGTGGACTCGGTGACGACGTAATCGGCCTCTTTGATATACTGAGGGTCGTTGATGATGGGCTGGTTGAGGTTGCCGATGTCCCCGGAGAAGACCACCTTCTTCGTCACGTCCCCCTCGGTGAGCCAGACCTCAATGCTGCCGGAGCCCATGAGGTGGCCCGCGTCGGTGAAGCGGATGATGACGTTCTCGGCGATGTGGACCTGCTCGCCGTAGCTGCAGGGCCGCAGGTGGGCGATGGCCGCCTCCGCGTCGTCCATGGTGTACACCGGCTCCACGGGCGGGCCGCCGGCCCGCTGGGACTTGCGGGACTTCCACTCCGCGTCCGACTCCTGGATATGAGCGCAGTCGCGCAGCATGATCTCGCACAGGTGGCAGGTGGCCGCCGTGGCGTAGATGGGACCGGAATAGCCCTGCTTGTAGAGCAGGGGCAGGTTGCCGGAGTGGTCGATGTGAGCGTGGGTCAGGAGGACAAAGTCGAGGCTGCCGGGCTGGACGGGGATCTCCTGGTTGACGAACTGGTCCGCGCCCTGCTCCATGCCGCAGTCCACCACACCGAACACGCCGCCGTTCTCGATGAGAGTACAGCTGCCCGTCACCTCATGGGTGGCGCCTAAAAATGTCAGCTTCATGTCGCACGCTCCCTTTCCGTTTCTATTTTAATGTAAGTATAGCACAGATGTCCCCGGTTGAAAAGCGCTCACTTATGCTTGGCGTGCATGGCCTCCAGCACGTCATAGCGCTCCATCTGCAGGTGCTTGACCTGCTTCAGCGCCTCCTCGATGGGCGTGGTCACCAGATCCCCGGCCTTTGTGCCGATGATGCAGTTCAGCTCCCCGTTCACCAGCGCCATGACGGCGGCGTAGCCCATGCGGGTGGCCATCTCCCGGTCCCTGGCCGTGGGGGAGCCGCCCCGCTGGATGTGGCCCAGGACGGTGACCCGGGGGTCCATGCCCAGCTCGTCATGGATGCGCTTGCCGATCTCCACGGCGGAGCCCGCCCCCTCGGCCACCACGATCATGAAGTGGGTGTTGCCCAGCATGCGGGACTGGCGGATGCGCTCGATCACGTCCCGGTCGAAGTCCACCTTCCGCTCGGGGATCAGCACCGCCGTGGCGCCCACGGAGATGCCCACGTACAGGGCCAGATACCCGGCGTGGCGGCCCATGACCTCCACCACGGAGCAGCGCTCATGGCTCTGCATGGTGTCCCGCAGCTTGTCGATGCACTCGATGGCGGTGTTGCAGGCGGTGTCGAAGCCGATGGTGTAGTTGGAGCAGCCGATGTCGTTGTCGATGGTGGCAGGGATGCCCACCACAGGCACGCCCAGCCGGCTCATCTCCAGCGCGCCCCGGAAGGTGCCGTCGCCGCCGATGGCCACTACCGCATCCAGGCCTAAGAGCTTGCAGGTGGCCACAGCCTGGGCCCGGCCCTCCTCGGTCATATATTCCTTGCTGCGGGCGGTATACAGGATGGTGCCGCCGCTGGCCAGGATGTGGTTGACGGAGGCGGAATCCATCTGGAAGAAGTCGCTGTGCACCAGCCCGTTCCAGCCCCGGCGGATGCCCACCACCTCTATGTCCCTGCCCAGCGCCGTGCGGACCACCGCCCGCACCGCCGCGTTCATGCCCGGCGCGTCGCCGCCGCTGGTCAGTACGCCTATTCTCTTGATGTCGCTCATGATGCATCCCTCTTTTAGCATAGTTTTGATGGTCCCATTATACTCCAAACGGCCCTCCCTTTCAACGGCCGGCGCGAATTTTCCCGGCCCGGCCGAATTTATGCCCACAATCAGATAAAAATGTGCTATAATACAATCTGTTTACTGCAAATGGGGAAAGGAGAGCCGCCATGCCGGACAAAAAGATAACGCCTCTATACCGCTTCATACGATGGCTGGTGCGCCTGTTCTCCCCGAAGATGAAGGTGGAGGGCCTGGATGACCTGCCCGACGAGCCCGTCATCGCCGTGGGCAACCACACCCAGATGTTCGGCCCCATCGCCAGCGAGCTCTACTACCCCGGCATGCACTACATCTGGTGCGCCGGGCAGATGATGCACTTAAAAGAGGTCCCCGGCTACGCCTTTGAGGACTTTTGGTCCTTCAAGCCCAAGAGCGTGCGCTGGCTCTTCAAGATCGCCTCCTACCTCATCGCGCCCCTGGCGGTGTGTATCTTCAACAACGCCCACACCATCGCCGTGTACCACGACACCCGCATCATCACCACCTTCCGGGAGACCATCTCCCGGCTCCAGGAGGGCAGCAGCGTGGTCATCTTCCCGGAGAAGAACGAGCGGTATAACAACATCCTCTACGCCTTCCAGGACAAGTTCATCGACCTGGGCAGGATGTATTATAAAAAGACAGGCAAGGTCCTGTCCTTCGTGCCCATGTACATAGCGCCCTACTTAAAGACCATGTATCTGGGAAAGCCCATCCCCTTTGACCCGAATGCGCCCATCCGGGAGGAGCGGGCGCGCATATGCACCGCGCTCATGGACGCCATCACCGACATGGCTGTATCCCTTCCCGAGCACACCGTGGTCCCCTACCGGAACGTCGGGAAGAAGAACTACCCGAAGAACCGTCCCCTCGAGGTATATAACGATGAAAACGCCGGTCGTTGATTACCGCCGCTTCCGGTTTTCCCGGCTGAACACGCCGGAGTTCCGCCACTTGAAGCTGCTGGGCGGATGGCTGGCCTACTTCGCCATGTATTTTCTCACGGAGAACCTGATCCCCCCGGAGCGGTGCCACGTCATCCACATCTGGCTGGACGACCTCATCCCCTTCTGCGAGTATTTTCTGGTGTTTTACGTGGGCTGGTACGTGCTGGTGTTCGGCTCCCTGCTGTGGACGGGGCTTTATGACATCGAAAAGTTCCGCAAGATACAAATCTACATCATGATCACCCAGGCCCTGGCCATGGCGGTATACGTCCTCTGGCCCAGCCGCCAGGACCTGCGCCCGGCGGTGTTCCCCCGGGAGAACGTGTTCACATGGGTGCTGGGCCTCATCTACGCTTTCGACACCAGCACCGGGGTCTTCCCTTCCCTGCACGTGGCCTATTCCCTGGGCATCCTGTCCGCGTTTCTGCGGGACAGGGATTTCTCCAAGGCCGGCAAGGTGCTCATGACCCTCTTCGTGCTGGGCGTGTGCGCTTCGGTGTGCTTCGTCAAGCAGCACTCGGCGGCGGACGTGCTGGGGGCCATCCCCGTGTGCCTCGTCGCGGAGTATTTCGTATTCATCCGGCCCAAGCGGAAAAAAGCGTAATCATATCAAAGGAGGCAAGAGCATGGGACTGTTCGGAAAGCCGAGCCCTGAAAAAATCGAGAAGATCTATCAGAAGGGCTGCAACGCACGAAAAGCGAAGGACTATGACCTGGCCGTGTTCAATCTCGACAAGGCCGCCAGGCTGGGCCACGTGGGCGCCATGATGGAGAACGCCTGGATGCACTATAACGGCGATATGGGCGAGCCGCAGTACATCACGGCCCTGGAGTGGTTCAAAAAGGCCGCAGAGATGGGCAACGCAGGCGGGATGTATATGTACGGCGAGATGCATCTTCTCGGTCAGGGCACGGAAGAGGACGTCCCGAAGGCGCTGTACTGGCTGGAAAAGGCCGCGGAGCTGGGCGATCCCGACGCCATGTACGAGCTGGGCTATCTCTATCTGGCGGGCACGGGCTCGGACGATGAAATGGACGAACTGAAAAAGGCGGAGAAATGGTTCCGCGCCGCGGCCGAACAGGGGTATGAAGGCGCCGATGAGCAGGCGGATGAGGTGCGAAAGCTCCTGGCTGAGCTGACCGCCGAGGAAGAGCCGGTCTCGGATGACGATGACGAGCCCGAGCCGGACGATGATGAAGAGACCGGCAAAGAACCGGAGAAGCCGGTGCCTTTGGCCCACACGATGCCCCACTATAACATCGGCCTCATCGGCCACTCCCAACACGGAAAGACGTCCCTGGCGGCGGCGGTCATGCAGGTCATGGCGTATCAAAAGGGGCCCCACGGCTCCTCCTCCCCGGACGACCTGGACCGGCTGCAGGATGAGCGGGAACGGGGCCTGACCCTGGCCGGCAATGTGGCGGAGGTCGTCTGCGGCTGGCAGCATTACGCCCTCCTGGACTGCCCGGGGGATCAGTGGTATGTGAAAAATGCGGTCCCCATGATGTCCATGATGGACGGCGCCGTTCTGGTGGTCTCCGCCCGGGAGGGCGTCATGGAGCAGACCAGGGAGCACGTTCTTCTGGCCCGCAGATGGGCGTGGAGTCCATCGTCGGGTTCCTGAACGCCCCGCCCGCCACGGACCCGGATGAGCTGGAGCGGCTGGAGAAGGACATCGCCCGGCTGCTGGAGCAGCACGGCTACCGGGACGCGCCCATCGTCGTCGGCGACAGCGAGCGCGCCAGGATGGACCCCAACGGGTATGGTGGACCCATCATGGAGCTGATGGACGTGCTCAGCGAGCACATCCCGGAGCCTGACCGGGCAGGCGATCAGCCGTTTCTGATGCCGGTGTACCAGGTCTACCGGCGGGACGGGATGACCGTAGTCACCGGCTGCGTGGAGCAGGGCGGACTGCGGCCGGGGGACCCGGTGGAGCTGACGGGCCTGGGCAGCACCCAGGCATGCACCGCCGAGAGCATACAGATCTTCCGCCAGCCCACAGACATCGCCAATGCCGGGGATCTGATCGGCGTCGCCCTTCGGGGCGCGGACCCCGGCCCGATCCAGAGTGGGCAGGTCCTGTCCGCCTCCGGCTCTGTGTCCTGCCACAGAGTGTTCCGCGCCTGGGTGAGACTGCTGCGGGCCGAGGACGGAGGCCGCCGCAGCGGGGTCAGAAGCGGCTGTCACCTCATGTTCTATTTCCGCACGGCGGCTGTGACGGGCGAGCTCATCCTGGACGCGGACGAGTGCCTGATGCCCGGCAACAACTGCCAGCTCACCGTGAAGCTGACCAAGCCGGTCCCCCTTCAGAAGGATCAGACCTTCCCCATCCGGGAAGGTGACCGGACGATAGGCTTCGGCGAGGTGCTGGAGCTCTTGGAATGAATATAAGTCAGGACCACCCGCATAGCGGGTGGCCTGCACAAGCCCTGTAAGGGCATAATGTTGGCGGCGCCTAAAGGCGCG
>CANRMG010000123.1 GCA_947631675.1 uncultured Oscillospiraceae bacterium | reverse complement strand
TGGGCCCGCTCGGTGCCCATGTGGCGGATGGGGCAGGAGACCAGCTTCAGCCCCGCCTGGATGGCCCGGGTGCGGATACGCTTGACCTCCTCGGTCTCCTCCATGCCCTCCACGTGCTCGTCCGCGCCGAATTCAAGGTAGATCTTGTCGGCGTAGTCGATGGTCTCCTGGGCCAGCCGCTCGCCGATGAGGGTGGGCAGCTCCCCGCCCACCTCGCAGGAGAGGCTGAGCTTCCCGTCGGAGAAGGCGCCGGCGCCGGAGAAGCCGGTGGTGATGGCGCAGTAGGGCTGGCAGTTCATGCACCGGCCCGTCTGGGCCTTGGGGCAGCGGCGCTTTTCCACGCTCTTGCCCTTTTCCAGGATGGTGATTTTCTTCTTTGTGCCTTGGCGGAGCATCTCGATGGCCGTGAAGATACCGGCCGGGCCCGCGCCCACGATGGCTATATCGGTATTCAAGCTGATTCCCTCGCAGTCTTGTTGAATGGTGAGATGTGTGCTATACTGTATGCATACTCATTAAAACATAGTGTCATCGAAACTGTCAAGAGGGCGCCATGGACCTGTATCTCACCGGTCACAACTACAGATACGCTGTGGAGCAGATGCTCCTCACGCTCTATCCCGCCCAGCGGCCTGTCTATCCTGAGGGTACGCCGACAGGGGACCGGGCGGAAATAGCGCTGGCAGACGGGGAGGCGGTATGCCGCCTCGTTCTGGGGAGAAAGACCTGCGAGGGCCGGGCGGCGGTGAGGCCGTACGATACCGAGCGGGAGCGGGTGCGCCTGGAACAGCAGGCGGTGAAGCTGAGCTTCTACCGGGCGGCCCTGGCCGCGGGAGTTCCCAAGCCCGTGTGGGGGGCGCTCACCGGCGTGAAGCCGGGAAAGCTCATGGCCCGGTATCTCCGGGAGGGATCAACTGCCGCGGACTTCGCCCAGGACTTCGACGTGGACCCGACCCGAGCGGCGCTGTGCGAGCGGACCGCGAGGGCGGCCATGGCGGCGCAAGCTTCCCTCATGCCCGGGGACATCGGCCTGTATGTGGGCATACCCTTCTGTCCCACCCGGTGCGCCTACTGCTCGTTCATCTCCAGCGCCGTGGGCACTAACGAAAGGCTGGTGGAGCCCTATCTCGCGGCGCTGCATAAGGAGATATGCCGCCGGGGCGCTGCGGTGAAGGCCGCCGGGCAGCGGCCCGTGGCCCTCTATTTCGGCGGCGGCACGCCCACGACCTTGTCGGCGGCCCAGCTGGACGCTCTGTGCGCCGTGCTGGCCGAGAGCTTCGACCTTACCGACCTGCGGGAGTACACCGTGGAGGCGGGCCGGCCGGACACCATCACGGCGGAGAAGCTGCAGGTCCTCCGGGCCCACGGGGTGGGGCGGGTATCCGTGAACCCACAGACCATGTCGGATGAGGTGCTGGCCGCCATCGGCCGCCGGCACACGGCGGCGGACATCGTGGACGCCCTGGCGCTGGTGCGGGCCGCGGGGGGCTTTGAGGTGAACATGGACCTGATCGCGGGCCTGCCCAAGGACACGCCCGCGGGCTTTGAGGCCACCATAGACACGGTGCTCTCCCTCGCCCCGGAGAACGTGACCGTCCACACCCTGGCCATCAAGAACGGCTCGTATCTCGCCCAGGACCCCGGGGCCCTGCCCGACGGAGCGGCCGTGGGCCGGATGGTGGACACGGCGGCGGAAAGGCTCGCGGCGGCGGGCTATGAGCCCTACTACCTCTACCGGCAGAAATATATGTCCGGGGGCTTCGAGAACGTGGGCTGGGCCCGGCCCGGCACCGGGAGCCTCTACAACATCCTCATGATGGAGGAGCTGTGCCCGGTGCTGGCCATGGGCGCGGGGGGCTCCACCAAGCTCACGGGCCCGGAAGGGTCCATCGTGCGGCACGTAAATCCGAAATACCCGAAGGAATATATCGAAAGGATGATGGAAGATGGCATTTGATCTGGAGGACATCAACCGGGCGGCAGCGGACGACCCGGCAGGATTCATCGCCCGGTGCGACGCGCAGTATAACGAGCGCATCGCCGCCGCCGCGCAGAAGATCATCGACAATATGGCCCGCAGCCCCATCGTGCTGCTGTCAGGCCCCTCCGGCTCCGGCAAGACCACCACGGCCATGAAGGTCCGGGACGAGCTTTCCCGCCGGGGCGTGAAGAGCTACAGCATCTCCATGGACAACTACTTCAAGACCGTCCGGCCTGAGACCGTGCCCCGGACAGAGGAGGGGGAGCCGGACCTGGAGAGTCCCCTGTGCATGGATATGGAGCTTCTCAACGAGCACTTCACAGACCTGTCCGAGGGCCGGCGCATCTTCGTGCCCCACTATGAGTTCGCCCGGCAGATGCGCTCCATCGAGCCCAGCCAGTCCCTGCGGCTGAAGGACAACGAGGTGGTCATCTTCGAGGGCATTCACGCCTTGAACAGCAGCATCACCGACGTGCACCCGGAGGCCTTCAAGCTCTACGTGTCCGCCCGCTCCAATATCATAAGCGACGAGGGAGAGTACGCCTTCAAGGGCACGTGGCTGCGCCTGGTACGGCGGGTGACCCGGGACCACCTGTTCCGGGGGGCGGACCCGGTGGAGACCATGCGGATGTGGGAGAACGTGCGCAAGGGGGAGCTTCGCAACATCTCGCCCTACAAGAACAAGGCGGACGTGCAGCTGGACACCGCCTTCGAGTATGAGGCCTGCATTATGCGGCCCATCGCCGAACCCCTGCTGGCCAATGTGCCCGAGGACATCCCCTACCAGGAGATACGCAGGGTGGGCCCGGCCCTGGCCGGCTTCACTCCCATCGACCTGTCCTACCTGCCCGGGGACGCCATGCTCCGGGAGTTCACCGGCGGCGGCATCTACGAGTACTGAGCGCGCGCCGGGCTGCCCGGCGGATGCATAAATATGTGAATAAAAAGTGAATGAATTATAAATTTTGCCTCCGCCGGATTGTGATATCCGGCGGAGTATGTTATGATGAAAGCCGTCGTGATCAAGGAGGATAGAGATATGTTCAAGCGCTCCCTGGCCCTGATGCTGGCCATCCTGACGGTGTTTGCCCTGTCCGCGTCTGCCTTTGCCGCGGAGGAGCCTGCCCCGGAGGAGATCATCGCGCCCATCCCGGAGGAGCCGGCCGAGGCCGAGCCCATTCCGGTGGACGAGACGACGGCGGACGAGCCCGCCGCGGCGGCATCCCTGCCCACGGAGGAGGTCGTTCATGAGCGCCTGATGGCCATGCAGGAGCAGTGGCCGGACGGGACCCATTGGGACGGCAGTTCCTATTATGTGGATAAGAGCGGCTACCGGGAATATGGCTGCTTTGGCTTTGCCATCATGCTCCAGGAGGCCGCTTTCCCTGACCTGTACGGCCCGTACAGGAGGAGCGCGCCCATTCAGTTCGAGGACGTCTGCGTGGGCGATATGCTGTCCACGCCCGGTCACACCGCCATCGTCGTGGAGGCCCACGAGGACTATGTTGTCATGGCGGAGGGCAACATGGACAACGGCGTCCGCTGGGGCCGCACCGTGACGGCCGCGGATATGGGCCAGTTCCAATACCGCTGGACCTATTACCCCGAAACGTATTCCCGCTATAAGAACGGCTGGATCATGGAGGATGGCGAGTGGTTCTTCTATGAGAAGGACGTGAAGGTCACCAACGCGTGGCGGGAGGACAAGGGCAATTGGTGCTTCCTGGGCCCGGACGGCCGGATGCTGGTGGGCCTGCAGGAGATCTCCCTGGGGGATAGCAGCGACGGCTGGTATTACTTCAGCCCCAAACATGACGGCACCTGCGGCTATATGCTGACCGGCTGGCAGCAGATAGACGGCGTCTGGTACTACTTCAGCAAGGCCCATGACGGCACCTATGGCCGGATGGTCACCGACCAGTGGCAGGAGGACAACGGCCAGTGGTGCTTCCTGGGCGCGGACGGCCGGATGCTGGAGGGCCTGCAGCTGATCTCCCTGGGACAGAGCAGCGACGGCTGGTACTGCTTCAGCACCGAACATGACGGCACCTGCGGCCACATGCTGACCGGCTGGCAGCAGATAGACGGCGACTGGTACTACTTCAACGAGAAGCACGACGGCGCCTATGGCCGGATGATCCACAACCAGTGGCAGGCCGGCGGAAACGTCTGGAAGTACCTGGGCGACGACGGCCGGGTGGCCACGGGCCTGCGCTGGGTGATGGACGGCAAGCCGGACGACGGCCTGTATTACCTGGACCCGACACATAACAGCAACTATGGCGCCATACTGGCCGGCTGGCGGACCGTGAACGGCTACCGCTACTATTTTGAGACGAAGCACAACGGCCGGTACGGCATGGGCTATGTGGGCGGTACATACACCATCAACAGTGTGAAGTACACCTTCGACGCCTGGGGCCGGCTGGTGGCATAGGAACAGAAATATATAAATGGAATATTAAATTTTGCTCCGCCGGATTGTGATGTCCGGCGGAGTATGCTATGATGTGCCTATTGAATGGCGAAAAGGAGATGCGATTCAGCCATGAGGATTAAAGTGACCGCGGACAGCACCTGCGACCTGACGGAGGAGCTCATCGCGGCTCGTGATATAACCATCGCGCCCCTGACGGTCACCTGCGCCGGGGAGAGCTATAAGGACGGGGTGGAGATTGGCCCGGACCAGCTCTATGAGAAGATCGCTGCCAGCGGGACCCTGGGCTCCACCGCCGCGGTGAACGTGCAGGACTATCTGGACCTGTTCGGGGGCCTTTTGAAGGAATATGACGCCATCGTCCACTTCACCATCAGCTCCCAGATGTCCGCCTGCTATCAGAACGCCTGCATCGCGGCGGCGGAGCTGGGGAACGTGTACGTGGTGGACAGCCGTAATTTGTCCACCGGCATCGGCCATCTGGTGCTGGACGCCTGCGACATGGCGGCGGCGGGGATGGACGGCGCGGCCATCCAGAAGGCCCTGGAGGAAAAGCGGGAGAAGCTGGACGTCAGCTTCGTGGTCAGCACCCTGGACTATCTGCGCAAGGGGGGCCGCTGCACGGCCCTGGCGGCTATGGGGGCCAATATCCTGAAGCTCCACCCCTGCATCTTCGTCAAGGACGGGGCCATGGGCGTGGGCCGGAAGTACCGGGGCAAAATGACCGAGTGCATCGAGGCGTATGTCCGGGACCGGCTGGGAGACGTCTCCACCGTGGACACCGGGCGCATCTTCATCACCGATTCCGGCATAGACGAGGCCTGCCGGGCCGTCGCGGAGCGGACCGTCCGGGAGCTGGCCCCCTTCCGGGAGATCATACAC
>CANRMG010000122.1 GCA_947631675.1 uncultured Oscillospiraceae bacterium | reverse complement strand
CACATCCCCGAGGACCGGCATAAGCACGGCCTGGTCCTGGACTACACCCTGGAGGACAACATGGTGCTCCAGCGGTACTTCGAGCCGGAATTCACCAGCAAGGCCGGCTTCCTCAAGCGGGGACCCATCCGCGCCTACGCCGAGAAGCTCATCGAGCAGTACGACGTCCGCTCCGGCCAGGGCCCCATCACCATCGCCCGCAGCATGTCCGGCGGCAACCAGCAGAAGGCCATCGTGGCCCGTGAGATCGACAAGGACCCGGAGCTGCTGGTGGCGGTGCAGCCCACCCGCGGCCTGGACGTGGGCGCCATCGAGTACATCCACAAGCAGCTCGTGGCCCAGCGTGACGCCGGCAAGGCGGTGCTGCTGGTGAGCCTGGAGCTGGACGAGGTCATGGACGTGCCCGACCGCATCCTGGTCATGTACGAGGGCGAGATCGTGGGCGAGCTGGACCCGAAGAAGACCACCCAGGAGGAGCTGGGCCTTTATATGGCCGGCGCCAAGAGAGATGAGGTGAGCCCATGAAGAATCTTATGAAAAAACCGGCTGTCCAGTCCCTGGTCGCTTCCCTCATATGCATCGTCCTGGGCCTGCTGATCGGCTATATCGTACTTCTGTTCATCAACCCCGCCGGCGCGGGGGAGGCCATCGTGGCGGTGGTGAAGAACTTCCTCAACTCCTCCCGGGCCAACCTGCGGCTGAAAAACCTGGGCAATACCCTGGTAAAGACCGCGCCGCTGCTGATGTGCTCTTTGAGCGTGCTGTTCGCCTATAAGGTGGGCCTTTTCAACATCGGTGCCGCCGGTCAGTTCGTGGTGGGAAGCTGCGCCTGCCTCATCTCCTCCCTGGGCTGGGGCTGGAGCTGGCTGCCCTGCCTGCTGTTCACGGTCCTGGTGGGCGCGGTGTACGGCGCCATCGTGGGGCTGCTTAAGAGCTACTGCAACGTGAACGAGGTCATCTCCGGCATCATGCTCAACTGGATCGGCCTATACACGACGAACATGATACTGAACACCGTAAAAGAGCCCACCAGCCCCTACACCCTGCACGTGGCCACCGAGGCGCCCCAGGCGCTTCTGCCCACCCTGGGACTGGGCAATCTCTTCAGCGGCAATAAGTACGTGTCCATCGCCATCCCCCTGGCCATCCTCCTGGCCATCGTCATCCTGATCCTGCTGGACAAGACGAAGCTGGGCTATGAGCTGAAGGCCACCGGCAACAACAAGAACGCTGCCAAGTACGCCGGCATGGCGGAGAAGCGGAACATCATCCTGACCCTGGCCATCGCCGGGGCCCTGGCGGCACTGGGCGGGGCGTTCCTGTACCAGACCGACTACGAGCAGTGGTCCGTCACCCAGTCCTCCGTCCCCGGCATGGGCTTCAACGGCATCGCCGCCGCCTTCCTGGGCGGCCTGAACCCCATCGGGGCCATATTCGCCTCCTACTTCATCCAGCACATCACCAACGGCGGCGGCTATGTGGACCTGACCATGTACTCGTCCCAGATCTCCGATCTGATCTCCTCCCTTATCATCTACCTCTGCGGCTTCGTACTGTTCATCAAGTATGCCATGACGAAGTCCATTGCCAAGAGCGAGGAAAAGCAGGCGCAGAAAGAAAAACTTGCATCTGCTGACGCCGGGAAAGGAGGCGACGGGAAATGACGCTGCTTCTGCAATACACCCTCATCTTCTCCTCCGTGCTGCTGCTGGTGGCCCTGGGCGGCTGCTTCGCGGAGCACTCCGGCGTGATCAACCTGGGCCTTGAGGGCATCATGGTCATCGGCGCCCTGGGCGGCGCGCTGGTCATGCGGTATATGCCCCTGAGCGTGGCGCCCATCGTGATGGTCCTGTCGGTCATCCTCGGTGCCATCCTGTTCGGCGTGGTGTACGCCTCGCTGTTGGGCGTGGCCTGTATCAACTTCAAGGCGGACCAGACCATCGTGGGCACGGCATTGAACATGCTGGGCACCGCGGCGGCCACCGTGTTCGTCAAGGCCATCAACACCGCCGCCAACCCCAACGACGTGTCCTCCGTCATCCAGTACATCGAGCCGAAAAAGCGGTTCCTGGTGAACATCGCCGGGTTCGAGTTCAACTGGTTCATGCTGGTGGCCGTCATCGCCTTGGTGGTGGCATACGTGGTCCTGTACAAGACCAAGTTCGGCCTGCGGCTCATGGCCTGCGGCGAGCACCCCCAGGCGGCGGACAGCGTGGGCATCAACGTGTACAAGATGCGCTGGTGCGGCGTGCTGATCTCCGGCGTGTACGGCGGCCTGGGCGGCATCACCTACATCCTGGCCGGCGTCAGCGAGTGGAAGTTTGAAAACGGCGTGGCCGGCTTCGGCTTCCTGGCCCTGGCCGTGATGATCTTCGGCCAGTGGAAGCCCACCCGCATCGCCCTGGCGGCGCTGCTGTTCGGTCTGTTCCGGGCCCTTTCCAACGTGTACATGGGCTTCCCCTTCCTGTACAACCTGAACATCCCCAGCACCGTCTACAACATGATGCCCTACATCGTGTCCCTGATCGTGCTGGCGTTCACCTCCAAGAACTCCCGCGCCCCCAAGGCCGAGGGCATCCCCTACGACAAAGGCCAGAGATAGCATCTGGCAAAAAAGAGCGCCGCAGGCACTGCCTGCGGCGCTTTTTTTGACCACTTACGCCGTGAAACCTGCCACCTGCGCCAAAAGGGTTGCAAGCACCATGGTCCATGGTATATGGTGTTTACAAAGATTACAAAAAGGAAACGAGTTCTTTCAAAGGAGGTTTTGCGATATGAGTAAGAAGTGGCTGAGCGGGGTGCTGGCCGTGATCATGGTGCTGGGCGCGGGCATGCCGGCCCTGGCGGCGGAGGGCTTGGAAGCGCCCCCGGCGGCGGAGGTGGCCGAGTCTGTGCAGGAGGCCGCACCTGTGGCGGCGGAGGCCCCGGCGGAGGAAGCCCTGCCCATAGAGGAAACCGCGCCTGCGGCGGAGGCCCCGGCGGAGGAAACGCCCGTGGAGGACGCGCCCCAGGCTGCCGCGGCCCAGGGCGTGACGGTGAATCTCACCGGCGTGACAGATCCGGTCGATACCCTTGTTGTCTGTGAGGATATGGCGGGTGAGCTCCGCAGATACTGCACAGATGAGGGGGTACCTGTCCCTTTGTCGGTATCTGTCCGCCCCGGCAGCGAAGTGCGGCTTTTCATGGACCCGGCCTATGATGTGACCGTGGACAACGCCACGGTGGAGACAAACCATTTGTTTTCCCAAGCCCTTGCCCAAGGGCCGGGGGATAACGGGCACCAGCGGTATGACCTGTCCACTTTCCGTTCCGTGTCTCTGACGGTCCCCCAGCAGGGCACGGTCACGGTGACTGTGGCAGCCACCCAGGATCTGCTCCCGGAGCTGGTCCCTTATGTATTTTATAACAAAAAATGGTATGGGGGTGATGAAGGCGGCGGTATCGTAGGCGGCGTCAGCCCCGACGACCCCTATCAATATGGAGGAACACTCGGCGCGACTGGTCATGACGGAACGACCATCGCGACCGGCAGCGTGATCGAGGTTTGGACGGCGCCCGGCTTTGAGATGGAGGTATTGGAGGGCGGCCATATCGCCGCTACCCACGAGCCCACCGGTCCGGCGGCCAGCGACATCCCGGCCGGCTCCACCGCCTATGTGCTGATGGTGGACTACGGCGCAAAGGCGTTCGTTATCGCCTGCGTGAAGCAGGGCGAACACTACCAGGTCCCCAGCACGATGCCCCAGGGCGAGGCGACCCCGTGGACGGACACGGGGACAGACGCCGCCCCGCAGACGGCCGGCACCTTCACCGATGTGGCCTCCGGCGCGTGGTATGAGAGCCAAGTCATGTCTGCCTATGAAAAGGGCATCGTCAAGGGCGTGAGCGACACGACCTTCGATCCCAACGGGACCACCACCCGGGGCCAGACCGTGACCATGCTCTATCGGGCCATGGGTTCCCCCGGCGGGGCCAATGTGTTCTCCGATACCAGCGGCGAGGTGGCCAGTGCGGCGGGCTGGGCGGCCTCCGCAGGGGTCACTACCGGCACCACGGCGGCCACCTTTGCCCCCAACAGCGCCGTCACCCGGGAGCAGCTGGTGACCATGCTGTACCGCCTGGCGGGCAGCCCGGCGGCGGCCTCCGCCGCGTCGGTCACGTCCTACACGGACGGCGATGCGGTGCAGGGTTACGCGAAGGACGCGGTGGCCTGGGCCATCAGCAACGGCCTTCTCACTGGCTACGGCGACGGCAGCCTGAAGCCCGGCGCCACCGCCACCCGGGCCGAGGTCTGCGCCCTCATCATGCGCTATCTGGGCACATAAAACCACATACGCAAACGCCCCGCTCACACTGTGAGCGGGGCGTTATTCTATTGTGGAAGGTTTACTTGAAGAACCCGCCGATGAGATCGCTTACGATGTTGCCGGCGAACTGGCTGGCGGCGTTGCGGACCGTCTTGGAGCTGTTGCCCATGAGGCCCCGGGTGATATTCTTGGTGAGCTGCCGGCCCATGGATTTGGCGGTGTTGCGGCTGGCCTTGATGAAGCTCTGCTCCATCTTGGAGCGGCCGTACTTGTCCCGGCCCTCGGCCTTGTACTGGGCCTGCAGGGCCTTCTCCTCCGCCCGGGCGGCCTTCTCCGCGGCCTTGGCCTCGGCGAGGGCCTGCTTCTCGGCGGCGGCCGCCTCCTTGGCGGCCTGCTCCTCCGCGGCCGCCTGGGCTGCTGCCTCCTGGGCCGCCTGCTCCTGCTCGGTCAGGATCTCATAGGCGGAGCGGTCGTCCACGGCCTGGGCATACTTGGCGTACAGGGCGTCGTTGGCCACTATCATAGCCTTCGCGGCCATGTCCATGGCGTTCATGGAGCTCCGGGGCGGGCAGATGGTGGTCTGCTCCACCATGGTGGGCACGCCGTCGTCGTCCAGCATGGACGTCAGCGCCACGCCGGTGCCGAGAGAGCCGATGGCCTCCTCGGTCTTGAACTTGGGGTTCTCCCTAAAGCTCTGGGCCGCCACGCGGACGGCCTTCTGCTCGGCGGGGGTGTAGGCCCGCAGGGCGTGCTGGATGCGGTTATTCAGCTGGGCCAGCACCTCGTCGGGGATGTCGGAGGGGCTCTGGGTGATGAAGAAGATGCCCACGCCCTTGCTGCGGATGAGTTTCACCACCTGCACCACCTTGTCCACCAGGGCCTTGGGGGCGTCGGAGAAGAGCATGTGGGCCTCGTCGAAGAAGAACACCAGCTTGGGCTTGTCCGCGTCGCCCACCTCGGGCAGGCCCTCGTAGAGCTCAGAGAGCATCCACAGCATGAACGTGGCGTACAAAAG
>CANRMG010000121.1 GCA_947631675.1 uncultured Oscillospiraceae bacterium | reverse complement strand
TTGACGTAGTCCACCAGCACGATGCCGTTGTTGACGATGATGCCCACCAGCATGACGAAGCCGATGATGGACACGATGGACACGTCCATATGGAACAGCAGCAGCGCGGCGAAGCCGCCGGTGAAGGCCAGGGGGATGGTGAACATGACGATGAAGGGGCTTTTGAGACTCTGGAACTGGGCCACCATGATGAAATACACCAATATCACTCCGATGGCCAGCATGAGTATCAGGTCCTCCACCGCGTCCAGGATGACCTCGTTCTCGCCGTCGAACTCATAGCTCACCCCGGCGGGCAGGGCCATGCCGGCCAGAGCGTCCTGGGCGTCGGCGGTGACCAGCGTCACGTTGTAGCCCTCCGCCAGGTCCGCGGTGACGGTCATATACCGGCGCTGGTCGATGCGGCCGATGGAGGCCATGCTGACGGTGGGCTCGATCTTCGCCACCTCGTCCAGGCGGAAGGTGCCGCTGCTGCCCTCCCGGTCGGTATAATCAAAGGTGTACGCCTCCAACTCCTCCAGGCTCATGCCCCCCTCGGTCTGGACCACCACGTCGGCGGTGATGCCGTCCATGTCCATGCTGAGGGCGGTGGTGGAATTGGTCAGGGCGGAGGATATGTCCATGTACAGCTGGGCCACGGTGAAGCCCTTGGCCATGGCCGCGTTCTTGTCCACGGTCACGTGGTAGGCGGTCTGGGCTTCCTCCATGCCGTCGTCCACCGACGCCACGCCCTCCACGTCCTTCAGGCGTTCCGCGATGTCCCCGGCGGCCTGCTGCATGGCGGCGATGTCCTCGCCGTAGATGTTCACGCTCACGCCGGAGCCGGTGAGCATGCTCATGTCCATCATGGCCGAGTCATAGCTCATCTCGCAGTCCAAGTCATCGCACAGCTCCACGATCCGTTTGCCCATGGCCGCGCCGGACTCGCCTTCCGGCAGGCCCACATACACGGTCACGTCCAGGCTCTCCGCCCCGGCGCCCGCGCCCATGAGGGAGCTGCTGCCCATCATGGCGCCCACGTAGTCGATCTGGGTCTCGTCCCGCAGCGACTCGATCCGCTCCAGCACCTCGTCCGCCAGAGCCGTCGCCTGGGCCCGGTCCGCGTCCTCCGGCATGGTCACGGTCAGGTTCACCGTGTTCATGTCGATCTCCGGCATGAAGCTGAAGCCCTTCTGCAGCGCTCCCCAGGCGGACAGGCCCAGCAGGATGATCGCCAGGCCCAAAGTCAGCCACTTGTGGCGCAGGTTGAACCAGGCCAGCTTCCGGTAGGCGCGGTAGATGATCCCCTCCCGCTGGCCGTCTTTACGCTTCTTTTTCTCCTTTTTCAGAAGCCCCTTGGCCATGGCGGGCACCAGGGTCAGGGCAATGATGAGGCTGGCCATGAGGGAGTATGTCATGGTGACGGCCAAGTCCGTAAAAAGCTGCCGGGTGATGCCCTCCACGAACACGATGGGCAGGAACACGCACACCGTGGTGAGCGTGGAGGAGGTGACCGCCCCGGCCACCTGGGTGGCGCCGGCCACCGCCGCCTGTACCGCCGTGGCGCCCTTGCCCCGCAGGCGGTAGATGTTCTCGATGACCACGATGGAGTTGTCCACCAGCATGCCCACCGCCACGGCCAGGCCCGACATGGAGATCATGTTCAGGGTCACGCCGGAGAAGTACATGAGCACAAAGGCGAATATCACGCTCACGGGGATGGATACCAGCGTGATCAGCGTGGGGCGGATGTCCCGCAGGAACAAGAACAGGATCAGGATGGCGAACAGCGCGCCTGTGAGCAGGCTCTGCATGATGGAGTCCACAATGAGGTAAATGTAGTCGCCCTGGTCCATGAGGAACACGAACTCCAGGCCGGGGTACTGCTCCTCCAGCTCATCCATCCGGGCCCGCAGGTCGTCGCTGACCTGGGCGGTGGCAGCGTTGGACTGCTTGTCGAAGGTGAGCATGACGCTGTCGGAGCCGGACAGCTTTGCGTAGACGGAGTCGGCGTTGTCGGTGATGAACACATCCGCCACGTCTTTTAAGTACACCGGCCCGATGGCATCCTCGCCGGTATCGAACAGGAGAAGGTTTTCCAGTTCCTCCTCGTCCTCGATCTTATCGCCCACGGAGACCATGTAGTCGATCCCGTCCTCCCGCACATACCCGGCGGGCATGGAGAAGTCCTGGGCGCTGAGGATCTGGGTGACGGTGGAGAGGGTGATGGACCCGGACAGGTCCGCCTGGTCCAGGGCGTCGGCCCGGGAGTCCTCTATCTCGTCCAGACCCGACTCCACCTGCTCCAGGGCGGCGTCCAGATTCGCGGCGTTGAGGGTGATCTGGGCGGCGGCGTCCGCCATCTCCAGAAGGCCCGCGGACTGGCTCTGGCTCAGGGTCCCCATGGCCGCGCTCAGCTGGCTCTCCCCGCTGTTGGCCTGCTCCAGGGCCGCGTTCAGCTGGGCGAGGCCGTCGTCCACCTGGGAGAGGTTGCCCTGCAGCTCTGCAAGCTTTGCCTGCAGGCCCGCCCGGCCCTCGATGCCCTGGGCGGCCAGGGTCTGGTCCAGGGTGTCGATGGTGCTCTGCACCGTCTGCATCTGGGCCTCCAGGGCGGGCCTGGTGGCCTGGCCGGTGGCCAGTTCCGTCTGCAGGGACGTCATCTGGTCCTGGTCTGCCAGAAGCTGGGCCTGGTCATTGGCCAGCTCCGTCTGGAGCTGGGCCAGATACTCCGCGTCCTCGGGAGAGATCTCCGCCCCCTCCGCGGGTGTATACATCGCTATGAGCCCCTGCAGCTCCGCCACCCGGGCGGTCAGGTCCTGCATATGCTGCCCCAGGACGGGCACCTGCTCGTTGATCTCCACGGCCCGCTGGTCGATCCAGTCGATCTCGTCCTGGAGCTGCGCCAGGCCCGTTTCCGCCTGGGCATAGCCGTCCTCCGCCTGCTGCAGCTGCTCCACGGCGGGGGCCAGGGTATTGCGGGTGGACTGGAGGTCCGCGATCTGCTTTTGAAGCTGCATCTTCCCCTCCGCCAGCTGGGTCTGCTGGCCGGTGATGGCCGCCTGGGCGGAGGAGGTCTGGCCGATGAGGGTCTCCTTGCCGGAGTCCAGCTCCGCCTGGGCATCCTCCAGTTCCGCCTTGGCGTCGTCCAGCTCCGCCTTGGTGTCCTCCAGTTCCGCTTTGGCGTCGTCCAGCTTGCCGTTCACGGCGTCGGCCATGCGCCGGTTCACCTCGTCGATCTTCTCCTGGCTGATGACCGCGTTCAGCTGCCGGTAGATGGAGCCGCTGGCGGTGACGCTGGCCACGCCGGTGACGCCCTCCAGCTTGGGGATGATGGTGTCGTCCAGGAAGTCGGAGATCTCCGTGATGTCCATATCGTCCTTGGACACCGCCGCGATGGCGATGGGCAGCACGGAGGGGTTCACTTTCAGCACATAGGGCGTGCCCACCGTGTCGTCCCAGGTGCCCTGCAGGGCGCTGATGCCCTGCTGGATGTCCACACCCACCGTGTCCATGTTCACCGATTCCTCAAATTCCAGCACCACCAGGGAGTAGTTCTCGCTGGAGGTGGAGGTGACCTCCTTGATGTGGTCCAGCGTGGCCATGGACTGCTCCAGGGGGCGGGTGATCTCCGCCTCCACGATCTCAGGGCTCTGGCCGGGATAGGTGGTCATGATCATCACATAGGGGAAGTCCATATTGGGGAACAGGTCGGGCGTCATGCGCGTGAAGGCCACGACCCCCAATATGATGACCGCGATCACCGCCACAAAGACGGTCAAGGGCTTACGGACACTGAACTTGGACATAATAAAGCCTACCTTACAGACGATGTGTTCCCCGGATGGACGCAGGGGAAAATGAGATATATTTGGTCCAATCAATCATTATTTAGTAATAAATAATACCACGTCCGGCGCCGGCCGGGCAACACGGCCATATGAACATTTACAAACTGTTCAAAAATATGGTCCGTCCTCCCGCCAGGCACTGTTCAAAAGGGCCGAAGTTGGGCTTTACACGTCCGGGCGGATATGCTAAAATACAGTATATTTCACTGGGAACCGACGGCACTCCCGTGCGCCGGTCCGGAAAGGACGGACCTATGGATAAAAAGCAGACCGGAACAGGCGAGCAGGCCGCGAAAAAGAGCGGCGTCCTCACCAACCCTATCCGCAACCTCATCATCGCCGCCATCGTGTGTCTGGCCCTGGGCGTCGTCTTTCTGGCCCAGCCCTACTTTATGCTCAACTACTGCGGCTACACCATCGGCGGCCTGGTTTGCGCCATCGGCTTCGTGTATGTGCTGATCTATTTCATCCGTAAGCCGGTCAGCGGCGTATACCGCTCCGAGTTCGCCTTCGGCGCCATGCTCCTGGCGGCGGGCGTGTACCTCATCGTGGCCAGCTATGAGCCCGACACCATCGGCCTGAGCATATCCCTGCGCATGATCGTGACGGCCCTGGGCGTGCTCATCGCGGCGGACGGCGTCATCAAGCTGCAGTACACCTTCGACCTGGCCCGGATGCACTTCTCCGGCTGGTGGGTCGGTCTTCTGACCAGCGCGCTGGGCATCGCCCTGGGCGTGCTCATGGCCATCGGCCTGGTGGACTACTTCGGCGTGCTGGTGGGCGTGAGCAGCAACAACTTCCTCAACGCCATGCTCTTTCTGGGCATCGGCTTCTGCGCCAACGCGGTGCTGGACCTGATCACCGTGATCCTGGTGTCTGTGCGCAACCACGGCGCGGCCAAGGCGGAGGCCGCCGCGGCTGCCGCCGCTGCCGCAGCGCCCACCTACTATGAGTCCATCCCCGCACCTGTCTCCCAGGAGACGCCCACCTACCAGCCCCCCACCTCCAGCAACCCGTAACGGCCTCTTTCCGAAAGCCCGGTGCGCACCGGGCTTTCTTTTGCGGCCTGTACACTTGTAAATCCCCCGGAAACAGAATATACTATACCAACTTTTCCGGCCAGGATATAAACGACCATTTGGAGTAACGAGCATGACAGTATCATTTGACGAATACCTGGTCCCCGGAAAGCGGGGCTACCTGATCGGCATCGGCGGCGTGAGCATGTCGCCCCTGGCCGAGGTGCTGCACGGAGGCGGCCTCATCATCTCCGGCAGCGACATACAGCGCAGTGACAAGGTCGTACATCTGGAGGACATGGGCATCCATGTGAACATCGGCCACCACGGGGAGAACATCACGGACGACATCGATTTCGTGGTGCGCACCGCCGCCGCCCGGGATGAGAACCCCGAGATCGTGGCCGCCCGGGCCAAGGGCATCCCCGTTTTTGAGCGGGCCCAGGCCTGGGGAGCGATGATGAAGCACTACAAGAACGCCCTGTGCATCGCCGGCACCCACGGCAAGACCACCACCACCTCCATGTGCACCCACATCCTCATGGCGGC
>CANRMG010000120.1 GCA_947631675.1 uncultured Oscillospiraceae bacterium | reverse complement strand
GAGAGGGCCGGGCTGTCCAGCCAGCGCTCAAATTCCTTCCTGTAGTCCGTCATCGTCAGGTTCTCCTTTCAAAAGCTCCTGGGCTTCGGCCAGGCGGCTGGCCGGCACATAGAGGTCTGTGCCGCTGCCGCTGATGCCGAGCATGACCTTCCCGAAGGCTCCGTCTCCGGGATATTGCGCAACGCTGGGGACGCCGTAGGCCTCCAGCATGGACCTTACCATATCCGCCTCCATGTCCAGAGGCGAGCAGTGGACCAAAAACGCAGCCTGCTCCGGCTCGCCGGAGGCGTCCTTCGGCCACGCGTCATATTCTTTTCCGAATCGGTGCAGTCCCCAGTCCATGGGACACCTCCAAGAGCTTATTTGTGGTATTTTGCCCCGGCACTGATGGAAAAGGCCCTGTAAAGCTGTTCCAGGACCATCACCCGGGCCAGATGGTGGGGAAAGGTCATGTCCGACATGGAGAGCCTGTAGTCGGCGGCGGCCTTCACCGCCTCGGGCAGGCCGTCGGACCCGCCGATGAGAAGGCATATCCGGCTCACGCCCCGGCCCGCCAGCTTTTCCAGCTTTTCGGCCAGCTGCGGGCTGGAGAGCTTCTCCCCCTCGATGCACAGGGCAATCACGTACGCCCCCTTGGGGATGCGGGCGGCGACGTCTCCCTCCTCGGGAAGCTCCGTGACCTCCGCCTTGCAGTACGCGCCCAGGCGCTTTAAATACTCGGCGCAGGCGGCGATGTAATAGGGCTCTTTGAGTCGGCCCTGGCAGATGACGCTCACGCGAAGCACGGCGTCACCTCCACCTCCAGCCGGCCGTATTCCGGCGCCACGTACAGCGCCGTGTCCGTGCCCTCCAGAGCCCGGCGCACCGTGCGGTCGGCCACAGAGGGAAGATTGTTGTTCTTTGAAAGGTGCCCCAGCACCAGCTTTTTCGTGCCCTGCCCGGCCAGCACCGCGGCCAGCCATGTGCACTCGTTGTTGGACAGATGGCCCCGGTCTGAGAGGATACGGGCCTTCAAATAGGCGGGATAGGGGCCGGTGCGAAGCATGTCCAGGTCGTGGTTGGCCTCGATGAGGGCCGCGTCCGAGCGGCCGAAATACCGGAGCATGGTGTCCGTGACACAGCCGGTGTCAGTGGCGCAGGTGAGCGCCGCCCCGTCCGCCTCGATCCGGTAGCCCACGCTGCCGCTGCCGGCGTCGTGGGGGGTGGGGAAGGCGGTGACGGTCATGCACCCCAGGGAGAGGGGACGCTCCGGCGTCAGCTCCCTTATAAGCGGCGCGGCCCCCGGACAGGACCTGCGCAAGGCGTCGGCCACCGTTCCAGGGGCAAAGACCGGCAGAGGAAACTGCCTGGTGAAAACAGGGAGCCCTGAGACATGGTCGGAGTGTTCGTGTGTGATGAATATGCCGTCCAGAGAGCCGGGGGCGATGCCCTCGCCCTCCAGAGCGGTGCGGATGCGCCGGGCGGACAGGCCCGCGTCCAGAAGGACGCTCCTGCCGCCGCCCTGGACCAAGGCACAGTTGCCCGTGGAGCCGCTGGCGAATACGACGAGGCGCATCCTCAGCCGGCGTTCCAGTTGGCGGGGCGGTCCGCCGGGATCTGCACGCAGCGGATGTCCGCGCCCAGGGCCCGGAACTTGCCCACCAGGTCCTGATAGCCCCGCTCGATGTAGGTGATGTCCTCTACCTCAGTGACGCCCTCGGCAGCGAGACCGGCGATGACCACCGCCGCGCCGGCCCGCAGGTCGCAGGCCTTCACCACCGCGCCGGTGAGCTTATCCACGCCCTGGATGAAGGCGGACTGGTCCTCGACTTCGATATGGGCGCCCATCTTTTTCAGCTCTCCCACGTATTTGAACCGGCCGCTGGCCCAGACGCCCTCCGTGACGATGCTGGCGCCGGGGGCGCAGCACAGCGCGGCCGCCATCTGGGGCTGCATGTCGGTGGGGAAGCCGGGGTAGGGCATGGTCTTCAGGTTCACGTGGTGCAGGGGGCCGTCCCGGCGGACCAGGACATAGTCGTCGCCCTCCTCCACCTCCAGGTGCTTAGGGATCACGTTGGACACCCGGACCGCGCCGCCGGCGGCGGCCACGGCCGCCATGTAGGTGCCGGCCTCGATCTGGTCGGGGATGAGGGTATAGGAGCCGCCGTGGAGCCGGTCGACGCCCCGGATCTTGATGACGTCGGTGCCCGCGCCGCGCACGTCCGCGCCCATGGAGTTCAGGAAGTTGGCCAGGTCCACGATGTGGGGCTCACGGGCAACGTTCTCGATGACCGTGCGGCCCTCCGCTGTGGCGGCGGCGATCATGATGTTGATGGTGGCGCCCACGGAGACCTTGTCCAGGTAGATGGTGGTGCCCTTCAGCCGGTCGCTGGAGGCCTTGGCGGTGATGAAGCCGCCGGACACGTCCATATCCGCGCCCAGGGCCGTCAGGCCCTTGATGTGCTGGTCGATGGGACGCACGCCGAAGTTGCAGCCGCCGGGCATGGTGCTGCGGGCCCGGCCGAAGCGGCCCAGCATGGCGCCGATGAGATAATAGCTGGCCCGGATCTTCCGGGTCAGGGCCCACATCCGCTCCGGCAGGATGTCCATCTGCACGTGGGTGCAGTCCAGCTCCACCGTGGTGCGGTTGATCATGTTCACACGCACGCCCAGGTAGGACAGAATGTGCAGGAGGGTGTCGGTATCGCTGATCTCGGGCAGGTTCTCCAGACGGCACACGCCGCGGACCATCAGCGCCGCCGGGATGATGGCCACCGCCGCGTTTTTCGCGCCGGAGATCTCCACCTCGCCCCGCAGGGGCCTTCCGCCCTGAATAACGTATTTTTCCATAAGCGCTCCCAATTATGTATAAGGATGGGGAGACCGGAACGTCCGGCCTCCGGGACCGAAAATGTCACCAGTTTTGAGGCCCTGGGCGGTGTGACCGCGCCGCGCTCTCATACAGGTTGACATTTTACCACAAACGTGCAGGAAAATCAATTCCTGTCAAGCAAAGACAGAGCCTTCAGTGCGCCGACCACCGTCTTTGCGTCGTGGACAGCGCCCTCCATGGCCATGTCCGCCAGCTCCCGCAGGGGCATTTTTTCCACATCCAGGAACTCGTTGGGGTCAGGATGGGCCTGGCCCTGGTGCAGGCCGGTGGCCAGATAGAGGTACAGCTTTTCCGTGGAGATGCCCGGGGAGACGTAGATGCAGCCCATGTCCTGCCAGCTGTCCGCCTCCAGGCCCGTCTCCTCGCTCAGCTCCCGCTTGGCCGCGGGCAGCGGGTCCTCGCCCTTTTCCAGCTTTCCCGCCGGCAGCTCCAGAAGCTCCCGGCCAAAGGGGTAGCGGTACTGGCGCACCACGAACACGTTCCTGTCTGCGTCCACCGCCGCCACGCATACCCCGCCCGGGTGGTGTACCACCTCCCGGATGGATACGGCCTCGTTGGGCAGGACCACCATGTCCTCCGTCAGGTCCACCACTACGCCATGATAGGTGCTGACCCGCCGGAGCTGCTTTTCTGTGTTGTCCATGCGATCCCTCCCCGGATAGACTGAATAGGTTACATAATACCAAAATCTCCCTCAGTATAACACGTTCTCTCGAAAATTACCACATTTTTATTCTATGCGTTTCATATTTCTTTGGATTATAATCGTTCTATGGAACCTTGTGCTTGGGAGGAGCTACATAATGAAGACAGTACAGGCCACGGACACAGCGGTGTCCATCTGGATATCCAGGGAGGAACCGCCCAGCCGGGCGCAGATGCTGCGCCTGGTGCGGCAGGCCCTGGCGGATCGGGGGCTGGCCCCCTGGCCGGAGACGGAAGCGGAGTGCTTCGCCGCGGGCCAGGACACGCTGGTCATCGCCCGGCCGGGCCATCCACGGCGCGCGGCGTTCTATTTCGGGGACCTGGAGGAACTGCTGGGCGGGGCGTTCACCTGCCCGGCCGGGGACAGCGCCCTGTATGCCGTGGGGGAGGGCTATGTGCTGGCGGTGGCCCCGGAGGCGGTGGGACCGGGCCTGTATGAGTACGGCCAGCCCTATGGGACGGGCCCTATGTGGGAGATCCACGCCCGGGAGCAGGGGACGTGTCTCATCCGGGAGGACGCCGTCGCCACCCTGAGCCGCTATTTTTCGCGGTAGGGAGAATGCTATACTGGGGAAAACGCCCAATTGTGAACTTTTTTCTTTGTGGGCGGTAAGAATTGCTAAACCAGGAAAAATGTTGTATAATCTATCCAGCGAGACATGAGGAGGTGAGCGGATGGCGGCGGGAGGCAAAGGGACGAAGCTGATCGCGGAGAATCGGAAGGCGCGGCACGACTATTTCGTCCTGGACCGCTACGAGGCCGGTATCGAGCTCACGGGCACGGAGGTGAAGTCCATCCGTGCCGGGACCCTGAACCTGAAGGACTGCTACGCCCGGGTGAAAGACGGCCAGCTCTGGGTGAAGGGCATGCACATAAGCCCCTATAAGCAGGGGAGCTTCTTCAACGCCGACCCGGACCGGGACCGGCGCCTTCTCATGCACAAGCGGGAGATCATCCGCCTGGGCGCGAAGGTACAGCAGGAGGGGCTGGCTCTGGTGCCGCTGAGCCTGTACTTCAAGGACAGTCTCGTGAAGGTGGAGCTGGGGCTGTGCAAGGGCAAAAAGCTCTATGACAAGCGCACCGACGCGGCGGAAAAGAGCGCCCGGCGGGAAATGGACCGGAAATTCAAGGAGGCAAACGCATGAAGAACCCTATCGTGACCATAAAGATGCAGGACGGCGGCGTCATCAAGGCCGAGCTCTATCCCGAGATCGCGCCCAACACGGTCAACAACTTCCTCTCCCTTGTGAACAAGGGCTTTTATAACGGCCTGATCTTCCACCGGGTCATCCCCGGCTTCATGATCCAGGGCGGCGACCCCCAGGGAAACGGCACCGGCGGCCCCGGCTACTCCATCCCTGGCGAGTTCACCGCCAACGGCTACATCAATGACCTGCGCCACACCCGGGGCGTGCTGAGCATGGCCCGGGCCATGGACCCGGATTCCGCCGGCAGCCAGTTCTTCATCATGCATGAGGACGCCCCCCATCTGGATGGGCAGTACGCCGCCTTCGGCCAGGTGCTGGAGGGAATGGACGTGGTGGATAAGATCGCTGCCTCCAAGACCGGATGGGGCGACAAGCCCCTGACGCCGCAGATCATGCACAAGGTCACGGCTGAGACCTTCGGCCAGGACTATCCTGAGCCCAAGAAGGCGTAAAATGTCATCACCGGTCGCTGGCCGATGATATATTGAGACGGTTTATCGTTCTTTTCTTTCGTTCCAGTAAAACGCTCGGACAAAACGCGGTCGCGGCCCGAGCTCCGACGAGGGGCTGCAATGGTTTCGACGGGGGCGTGGGGGCGGAATAAGCGGG
>CANRMG010000119.1 GCA_947631675.1 uncultured Oscillospiraceae bacterium | reverse complement strand
GAGGGCTATGAGACCGTTTTGGGCGAGCGGGGCGTCACCGTCTCCGGCGGCCAGAAGCAGCGCATCTCCATCGCCCGCGCCCTGATGAAGGACGCGCCCATCCTCATCCTGGACGACTCCGTCTCCGCCGTGGATACGGACACGGAAAAGACCATCTTGGAGAACCTGCGCGCCACCCGCGCCGGGCGGACCACCATCCTCATCGCCCACCGCATCTCCACCATCGAGGGCATGGACAAGATCATCTTCCTGGAGGACGGCCGGGTCTCGGCCGTGGGCCGCCATGAGGAGCTTCTGCAGTCCTGCCCCGCCTATCAGCATCTTGTCCAGCTGCAGAAGCTGGAGGAGGAAGGGGGCGGTCTCAGTGCGTGAATATCTGCCCCTTCTGATCGCCGGGGCCATCATCGGTCTGTTCGCGGTGCTGTTCATCATCCTGTGGAGCTGTGTGAAGCGGATGAAGCAGAGCACCAGCACGGATAGGAACATGGCCGACTCGGAGATCATGGCCCGGCTGGCGAAATACGCCAAGCCCTACTGGAAGCAGTTTTTGCTGGTGCTGGTGATCATGCTGCTGTCCGTGGCCTACTCCCTGATCTCGCCCGTGCTGGTGGGCAATATCGAGGAGCTCATCAAAGCGGACTTCGAGCTCAGGCGCCTGTACGCCATGGTGACGGTATACGGGGCGCTGCTGGTGGTATCCATGGTGTGCACCTATCTGCAGAGCATCATATTGCAGAAGGTGGGGCAGAAGATCCTCTCCGCTCTGCGCCAGGACCTGTTCACCCACATCCAGAGCCTGTCCCATGAACAGCTCAACAACATCCCCGTGGGCAAGCTGGTGACCCGCGTGGCCAACGACACCAACGCTATCTCCATGATGTTCACCAACATCCTGGTGAACATGGTGAAGAACGTGTTCATCCTCTTCGGCGTGCTGGGGGCCATGTTGGTGCTCAACTACGCCCTGACGCTGATGATCCTGTGCTTCCTGCCGTTTTTGCTGCTGTTCACCATCATCTTCCGCAAGCTCACCCGCCGGGCCTTCCGCCGGGTGAAGGACTGCACCACGGACATCAATACCTACCTCTCTGAGAACCTCTCCGGCATCAAGATCACCCAGGTGTTCAACCGGGAGCAGGCCAAGATGCAGGAGTTTCTGGACAAGAGCGAACGGCTCAAAAAGGCCCGCCAGCAGCAGATGTACGTGTTCGGCATCTTCCGGCCCATGGTGTATATGCTCTACATCACGTCGGTGATGTGTCTGTTCTACATGGGAAGCCGGGGCTACATCGAGGACCGGTCCTTCCTGGGCCAGACCATCACCTCCGGTACGGTGGTGACCTTCTACCTCTACATATCCAAGTTCTTCGACCCCATCCAGATGCTGGCCGAGCAGTTCAATATGCTCCAGTCCGCCTTCGCCTCGGCAGAGAAGATATTCGCCGTGTTCGATATGGCCCCGGAACTGGTGGACGAGCCGGACGCCATCGAGCTGGACCACATCGAGGGCGAGATAGAGTTCAAGGACGTATGGTTCGCCTACAACCCCGGCGAGTGGGTGCTCAAGGGCGTGTCCTTCCACGTCGCCCCCCGCCAGACCGTGGCCCTCGTGGGCTCCACCGGCTCCGGCAAGAGCACCATCCTGAGCCTTATCTGCCGCAACTATGACATCCAGAAGGGCCAGATCCTCATCGACGGCATCGACATCAAACATATCAAAATATCCTCCCTGCGCCGCCATTTCGGTCAGATGCTCCAGGACGTGTTTTTGTTCTCCGGCACCATCCGCTCCAATATCGTCCTGCGGGAGGACTCCTTTACCGATGAGGAGATATGGCAGGCCTGCCGGTACGTGAACGCGGACCGGTTCATCAACAAGCTGGACGACGGCCTGGACGAGGTGGTACGGGAGCGGGGCAACAACTTCTCCGCCGGCCAGCGGCAGCTTTTGTCCTTCGCCCGCACCATCATCCACCGGCCGGAGGTGATGATCCTGGACGAGGCCACCGCCAACATCGACACGGAGACGGAGATATTGATCCAGCAGTCCCTGGAGAAGATGAAGAACATCGGCACCATGCTCATCGTGGCCCATAGGCTGTCCACCATCCAGCACGCGGACAACATCATCCTCCTGTCCCACGGCCAGATCCAGGAGCAGGGCACCCACCAGGAGCTGCTGCACCTGCGGGGCCGGTACTACAAGCTCTATATGCTCCAATACGAAAAGCAGGCCCTGGCGGACGCATGAGTCCGCACACCGCCCCCTGACGGCGCATAAAATGACCGTCAGGGGGCGGTTTTATATGCAGATATATGTCTATGCCATCGCGAAAAACGAGGAGGCCTTCGCCCGTCGCTGGATGGCCTCTATGGCCGAGGCGGACGGGGTATACGTGCTGGACACGGGAAGCGCCGACGGTACGGCGGCGCTGCTTTCGTCTTTGGGGGCCCATGTGACACGGCAGGCCGTGGAGCCCTGGCGGTTCGACACTGCCCGGAATATCTCTATGGACCTGGCGCCGGCGGATGCCGACATCCTGGTGTGCACGGACCTGGACGAGGTGCTGCTGCCAGGCTGGCGGGCCGCATTGGAGGCGGCCTGGCGGCCGGGGTGTACAACGGCGCGGTATGAGTATGTGTGGAGTTTTGACCCCAACGGGTCCGACGGGGTGAAGTTCCTCTACGAAAAGGTCCACCGGCCAGGGATATGCCGCTGGACCCACCCGGTGCACGAGGTACTGACATACGAGGTGCCGGTGGTGTACTGCGACGTGCCGGGCATGCGCCTGGAGCATCACCCGGACCCGGGCAAGAGCCGGGCGGATTACCTGCGGCTTTTGGAGCTGAGCGTGGCAGAATCGCCGGAGGACGACCGGAACCGCCACTACCTGGGCCGGGAGTACATGTTCCGGGGCCGGTGGGACGAGGCAATTAAGACGCTGAAGGAGCACCTGGCCATGCCCTCGGCGGTGTGGCGGCCGGAGCGGGCCGCGTCCATGCGCTATATCGCCCGGTGCCTGGGGGAGAAGGGAGATAGGGAGGGGGCGGAGCTGTGGCTGCTGCGTGCATGCTTCGAGGCCCCGGAGCAGCGGGAGCCGCTGGTGGACCTGGCCCGGCTCATGGCGGACCAGGAACGCTGGGCTGAGTGCGAGCGGTACTGCCGGCTGGCATTGACCATCCGGGAGCGGGACATGAGCTACACCACCGCGCCGGAGGCCTGGGGTGCGGCGCCATGGGACCTTCTGAGCGTGGCCTGCTGGCGTCAGGGTGAGCGGGAATGGGCCCTCAACTGCGCAAAAATGGCCCTGGCCCTGGCGCCGGGAGATGAGCGCATACGCCGCAATGTGGCCGTTATGAGCGGTGACGAGCCGTGATTTTGCACAAGAATCCAAGGCCCGGGACGTAATAAATGTCCATTACACATACTTGAAAAACGGGCGATTTTCCGATATTATTTGTATAAGAAATAATAGGATACGCCTATAGATATTTTCATATTGCCAGGTGAAGCCGCCAGGACCCGAGGGGAACTGCCGGTGGATGGGATTCTGGAGAAGCCCGCTCTCGCAGCGGGGGCCGAAGGGGCAAGGCGCCGCGCGCCCAATCTCTCAGGCAAAAGGACAGAAGCAATGACCTGCCGGAATGGGGGCATTCGTCCGCTTGTTTGAGCGTACCATTTGGCCAGGTCATTTTGTTTAACTTTGGTGTTTAGCCAGTTAAAGAAGTAAACAACATAAGGAGAGAGATCAATGTCTATCGCTGAGATCATCACAAAGATCGACGGCTGGGTATGGGGACCTGTACTGCTGGTCCTGCTGGCCGGCACGGGCGTGTATCTGAGCGTGCGGATGGGCTTCCCCCAGTTCCGCCGTTTCGGTTACGCCATGAAGAACACCATCGGCAAGATGTTCTCCAAGCAGGAGGCGGGCAAGGGTGAGGTCACACCCATCCAGGCCCTGACCACCGCGCTGGCCGCCACCGTGGGCACCGGCAACATCGCCGGCGTCACCGGTGCCATCGTGGCCGGCGGCCCCGGCGCCGTGTTCTGGATGTGGCTGTGCGCCCTGTTCGGGATGTGCACCAAGTACGCCGAGGCACTGTTGGCGGTGAAGTACCGCGAGCGCAACGACAAGGGCGACTGGGTCGGCGGCCCCATGTACTACATAAAGAACGGCCTGGGCCACAACTGGGCATGGCTGAGCGTGCTGTTCTGCCTGTTCGGCGCCCTGGCGGCCTTCGGCATCGGCAACATGACCCAGGTCAACTCCATCGCCGGCTCCATCAACGGCGTGATCGACGCTTTCGGCGGCAATGTGGAGGCCAAGTCCTTCATCCTGTTCGGCCAGGCTGTCCCCGTGTCCAGCGTCGTCATCGGCGCTATCGTGGCTGTCCTGGTGGGCCTGGTGCTGTTCGGCGGCATCAAGCGCATCGGTTCCGTCACCGAGAAGCTGGTGCCCGTCATGGCCGTCATCTATATCATCTTCTCCCTGATTGTCATCTTCGGCAATGTGAAGTATCTTGGTCAGGCCTTCGGCCTGATCTTCAAGGGCGCCTTCAACGCGGACGCGGCCCTGGGCGGCGCCTTCGGCATCATGATCATGACCACCATCCAGAAGGGCGTCGGCCGCGGCGTGTTCTCCAACGAAGCCGGTATGGGCTCCGCGCCCATGGCCCACGCTGCCACCTCCGAGACCGAGCCTGTGAAGCAGGGCCTGTACGGCATCTTCGAGGTGTTCATGGACACCATCGTCATCTGCACCATGACCAGCCTCGTGCTCATCACCTCCTACTGCCGCGTGGGCGCCGACGCGCTGTCCTTCGCCTGGGGCAGCGGTGACGGCGGCGCGGCCCAGATCCAGTACGCCATGGGCACCGTGGTCGGCGGCAAGCTGGGTGCGCTGGTGGTGGCCATCGGCCTGAGCCTGTTCGCGCTGAGCACCATCATCAGCTGGTCCCTGTACGGCTCCCGCTGCTTTGAGTACCTGTGCGGCAAGCTGGGCACCAAGCTCTCCATCTTCTACAAGATCATCTTCCTGGTGCTGCTGCCCATCGGCGCCACCCTGAAGATCGGCGTGGTGTGGGACCTGGCCGACGCTTTGAACGGCATGATGGCCTTCCCCAACCTGGTGGCGCTGCTGGCCCTGTCCGGCGTGATCATCAAGACTACGAAGGATTATTTCAGCAAGCTGTAATAAGAGAAACATTCGTCTAAAATACCGCCCCCGGACGGTCCGGGGGCGGATACCTATCGAGCAGAGGGATACGTCATGGTCATTTCTGAAGTTGTCGTTTTCATCGCCTATTTGGTGTTTATGATCGCCATCGGCGTGTGGTTCTTCGTGAAGAACCGCTCCGGCGGCGAGAAGGGCTATTTCCTGGGCGGCCGCCAGATGGGCCCCTGGGT
>CANRMG010000118.1 GCA_947631675.1 uncultured Oscillospiraceae bacterium | reverse complement strand
TGCCCTTCACCGAGGAGCAGGTCAAGAAGGAGACCGCCCGGTGCCTGGGCTGCGGCGCGTCCATCGTGGACCCCAACAAGTGCATCGGCTGCGGCGTGTGCACCACCAAGTGCGCCTTCGGCGCCATCACCCTGCACCGCGACCGGCCCGAGTGCACCCACATGATCCCGGCGGAGGACAAGCTGAAGGAGATCCTGCCCTATGCCGCCAAGCAAGCCATCCATATCAAGTTCGGCAAGAAGAACCAAAATGCATGAGCTGGGCGTGGTGTTCCACATCATCAAAGACCTGGAGACGGTGGCCGCGGAAAATGGCGTCAGCCATATAAACCGGGTCACCCTCCAGCTGGGCGAGGTGTCCACGGTCATCCCCCACTACCTGACCGACTGCTGGAAGTGGGCCTCGGAGAAAAACGACCTGGTCCGGGGGGCGGAGCTGATCGTGGAGACCCTTCCCGCCGTCACCTACTGCGAAAACTGCGGCCGGGAATACCCCACCGTGCAGCACGGGCGCATATGCCCCTACTGCCACAGCGAGCGGACATACCTGTTGCGGGGCAACGAATTCCTCATCAAGGAGATCGAGGTCCCCGACCCAGAGGAGGAAGCCGATGGATAAAGTGAAAGTCATCGAAGTCAAGCAGAGCGTCTTTGCCGACAACAACGCCGAGGCGGACCGCATCCGCCGGGAGCTGAAGAGGGAAAAGACCTTCCTCATAAACCTCATGAGCTCCCCCGGCGCGGGCAAGACCACCACCCTGAAGCGGACCATCGCGGACCTGAAGGATGAGCTGCGCATCGGTGTCATGGAGGCGGACATCGACTCCACCGTGGACGCGGAGGCCATCACCGCTGCCGGCGCCAAGGCCATCCAGATCCATACCGGCGGCATGTGCCACCTGGACGCGGGCATGACCGAACAGGGCCTTCATGAGCTGGGCGCCGCCAATTTTGACCTGGTGGTGCTGGAGAATGTGGGCAACCTGGTCTGCCCCGCCGAGTTCGACACGGGCGCGGCCAAAAACGTGGCCATACTCTCCGTGCCCGAGGGCCACGACAAGCCCCTCAAGTACCCCCTTATGTTCCAGGTCTGCCAGGCGCTGCTCATCAACAAGATCGACGTACTGCCGTACTTCGACTTCGACATGGACAAGGTGGTGTCCTACGCGAAGATGCGTAATCCCGCCATCGAGATCTTCCCCGTCTGCGCCAAGACCGGCGAGGGGTTCGAGGCCTGGGAGAACTGGCTGCGGTCTGAGACCGCCGCCTGGAACAGCTGAAAAACCGCATAAAAAGCCCCCGGCTCAGTGAGCCGGGGGCTTTTTTCATCGATCGGGTCATTCTGCCGGGTCGGCGGTGATGTCGGAGCCAAAGTACTTCTCGCTCAGCGCCGAGAGGGTCCCATCCTCCCGCATGGCGGCGATGGCCTCGTTCACCGCATCCCGGAGGGCGGCGGTCTCCTCCCCCTTGCGCATGGGGATGGCCACCAGGTTGGCCTCCTCGGTGTAGGCCACGATCTTCAGTCCCGAATCGGGCTGCTGGGCGAAGTAATCCAGCACGGACACCTCTGCGTTCAGCGTGGCGTCCACCCGGCCGGACTGGACCATCTGCATGGTCTCGCCCAGAGAGTCCACACCCTCACAGGTGGCGCCGTAGTCCTCCGCCAGCTCCATGTAGGTGCTGCCGATGCTGTTGGAGGTGGTCTTGCCGTCCAGGTCCTCGAAGGAGGCGATGTCTTCGTTGTCCTCCCGTACCACCAAAGCCGTGCGGATATAGGCGTAGGGGTCGGAGAAGTCGTACTTCTCGCTCCTATCTTCTGTCACGTCCACGCCGTTGATGACGAGGTCATACCGCTTGGAGTCCATTCCAGCGAACAGGCCGTCCCACTCGCCCTCGATGAACTCCGCCTCCACGCCGAGATACTGGGCGATATACTGCCCCACCTCCACGTCAAAGCCCACCAGTTCGTCGTCCTCGTTATGGTAGGTCCAGGGGGCCCATGTGCCCTCCATGGCGATGGTGAGCACGCCCTTGTCCTGTACCTGGGCCAGAGGGTCGTCCTCCGCCGCCAGCGCGCCGGCGCCAAGCAGCCCCAGGCACAGCGCGGCCAGGCACAGCATAGCCGTCAGTTTTTTCATCGTTCTGCATCCTTTCTGTCAAGGGAGCGGAAAAAGCTCTGTATCCGCTCCAGTTTCTGCTCCTTGAAAAATTCTCCCGTGGGCGCCGCCGCCAGGACGGCCCCGCCGTCCATGAACAGGACGTTGGTAGACACGCTCCGGGCAAAATCCATCTCGTGGGTCACCACCACCATGGTCATGCCGTCCTCGGCCAGGGAGCGTATCACGTCCAGCACCCCGCCGATGAGCTCCGGGTCCAGGGCGCTGGTGGGCTCGTCGAAGAAGATGACATCCGGCGCGCCCGCCACGGCCCGGGCGATGGCCACCCGCTGCTGCTGACCGCCGGAGAGCTGGCTGGGCCAGGAATCCCGCTTGTCGGCCAGACCCACCCGCTTCAGGGCAGCCATGGCCCGCTCCTCCGCCTCCGACTTCGCCATTTTCCGGGCCACGATGAGCCCCTCGGTCACGTTCTGCAATGCGGTCTTGTTGGCGAAGAGGTTGAAGCTCTGGAACACGAAGGCGGTGTGCCGCCGGTAGGCGGCGATCTCCTTCCGGGTCAGGGACGGCATATCCATCTGCTGGCCCAGAAAGGTCATGGTCCCGGCGTCCGCCCGCTCCAAAAAGTTCAGGCACCGCAGCAATGTGGTCTTGCCGCCCCCGGAGGGGCCCAGCACCGCCAGCACGTCGCCCTTATGCAGGGACAGGTCCACGCCTTTCAGTATCTCGCTGCCGTCGAAAGTCTTGCGCAGTCCCTTTACTTCAAGCACGGATCACATTCCCCCCGTTCATGGCGTTCAGCTTCTTCTCCCCCAGCCGCTGCAGCCAGGTGATGACCGTGCAGAACAGAAGGTAGATAAGCGCCACCTCGGCATACAGCGCCAGGTGCTCGTACGTCCGGCCCGCCACCCGCTGGGTGGTCATGAACATCTCCGTCACCGTGATGTTGGCGGCGAGGGAGGTGTCTTTCACCATGCTGATAAGGGAGTTAGACAGCGGCGGGAACGCCGTGCGGAAGGCCTGGGGCAGCACGATGCGGCGCATGATCTGCACGTAGCTCATGCCCACGCAGTAGCCCGCCTCCATCTGCCCCCTGGGCACCGCCTCAATGGCGGCCCGGACGGTCTCGGCGCAGTAGGCACCCTCGTTCAGGGCGAACACCGCCACCGCACAGGGAAAGGCCGGCAGGGCGATCCCAAGATCCGGCAGACCGAAGTAGACCAGGTACAGCTGTACCAGAAGGGGCGTGCCCCGTATGATCCAGATATAGAACCGCACGATCTGCTTCAGACCCTTGATGTCCGCGATCTGGATCATGGCGCACACCACCGCGATGATCAGCGCCAAGGCGAAGGAGATGACCGTCAGGGGGATGGTCACCAGCAGCCCCTGGCCCAGGATGCGGGGGAAGGATGTTATCAGTATGTTCGCTACCCGTTCGCTCAAGATATGTCTCCGTCTCTCATTTTTTCATAGTCACGTCAGCTATTATAACCGCACAGCCGACGAATTGCAATCAATTTATAGTTTTCCCCTCAAAATGGTAGGAAAGACGCCCATTCATTGTATCAGACGGCGCCGGTCTGTGCAATATGTCCCGGCGTTTTTCGGCAGAAAAGCCCCGGAGGGCGTACCCTCCGGGGTCTTTGTTGTGCTGTTTTCCTTACAGGTTCGTATAGCCCTCCAGAAACCGGTCCACTTCCTTGGCGCAGGCCCGGCCATCGGCGATGGCCGTGGCCACCAGAGAGGCGCCTCTACGCATATCGCCGGCGGCGAACACCTTCCCGTTGGCGGTGCGGTGCTCCCCGTCCCCCAGACGGCCCCGCTCCAGCGTCAGACCGAAGGCCCCGGCCAGGGACGATTCCGCGCCGGAGAAGCCCGCCGCGATGAGCAGCAGTCCCGCCGGGAGCGTATGCTCCTGGCCGGCCGTGTCCACCACCACGGCGGTCAGATCACCCGCCTCGTCGGTGATGAGCTTTTTCGCCACGGTCTCATAGACCCGGGGGTCTTTGCCGAATTTGGCGAGAGCCTCCTCCTGGCCGTAATCGGGCTTGCCTGAACGGCTGTGGTAGGGCCACACATGGGCCGGCGCGGCGGCGGGCTTTCGCACCAGCTGGGTCACCGATACCGCCCCCTGGCGGATGGCGGTGGCCACGCAGTCGGTGGCGGTGTCGCCGTTGCCGATGACGATCACGTCCTTGTCCTTGGCGCTGACGGCGCTGTCCCGGCCCTCCAGCAGGGACTTGGTGCTCTCGGTCAGGTATTCCATGGCCTGGTGGACGCCCCGGGCCTCACGGCCCTCCACCTCCACGTCCCGGGCGGCCCGGGCGCCGCAGCACAGCACCACCGCGTCGTACTCGTTCAAAAGCCGCTCCGCGATGGCGGCGGCGTCCGTGTCCGTCACGAAGGTGACGCCCTCGGTCTCCATGCGGCGGACGCGCCGGTCCACCACGGATTTATCCAGCTTCATGTTGGGGATGCCGTACATGAGAAGGCCCCCGATGCGGTCGTCCCGCTCCAGGACGGTGACAGAGTGGCCCCTCTGATTGAGAAGGTCCGCCGCGGCCAGGCCAGCCGGGCCGGAGCCCACCACCGCCACGGTCTTGCCCGTGCGCACCTCGGGTATTTTGGGGTGGACCAGGCCGTGGGCGTAGGCGTACTCGATGACAGCCAGCTCGTTGTCCTTCACGGATATGGGCGCGTCGCCGTAGAGCCCGCACACGCAGGCCGACTCGCACAGCGCCGGGCACACCCGGCCGGTGAACTCGGGAAAGCCGTTTGTCTTTAAGAGCCTATCCAGGGCGTGCTGCCAGTTGCCGTTGAACACCTCGTCGTTCCACTCAGGGATGAGGTTATGCAGCGGGCAGCCGAAATCCGACTGGCAGAAGGGCACGCCGCAGTTCATGCACCGGGCCCCCTGGACGCGGCGCTCCGCTTCGGTCAGGTCCCCATGAAATTCCGTAAAGTCCGCCGTCCGCAGGGACGGGTCGAACACGGGCCGGTCCGCCCGCTTGTATTCCATAAAGCCTGTGGCCTTTCCCATGTTCAAACGCCTCCCTTCTGCACGGTGTAGAACGCCTCCAGCTCCGCCTGCTGCCGGGGCATGCCCTTCTCCTCCAGCTTGCTGATGGCGGTGAGCATCTTGCTGTAGTCGTTGGGGGTGATCTTCTTGAACAGCGGCAGCATGTCGTCCCAGTTGTCCAGGACGGTCTGGCCCCGGGCGGAGCCGGTGGCGGCCACGTGGCGCTCGATCATCTCCCGCAGCTGGGCCACGTCGTGCTTGGCCGTGACCGCGCTCATGGTGACCATGTCCTTGTTGAGCCGCAGATAGAGCTCGAACCGCTCGTCCAGCACATAGGCGATGCCGCCGGACATGCCCGCGGCGAAGTTCTTCCCCGTGGGGCCCAA
>CANRMG010000117.1 GCA_947631675.1 uncultured Oscillospiraceae bacterium | reverse complement strand
TACGGCATCATCCTGATGTTCTTCCAGATCAACGGCAACGGCGGCGGCCCCATCAGCAACGTGGCCCAGGAGTTCAAGAACGTGGTCTCCGGCCCAGTCATCAAGATCGCGTCGAAGAACGTGTCCATACCGTGGTACGTGATCTATGCGTTCCTGCTGGTGATCATCATGTGGTTCGTGTGGAACAAGACCACCTTCGGCAAGAACATGTTCGCCGTGGGCTCCAACGCCGAGGCGGCCCGGGTCTCCGGCGTCAACGTGTTCAAGACCACCGTGCTGGTCCACACCCTGGCCGGCGCCCTGTACGGCTTCGCCGGCTTCGTGGAGGCGGCCCGGCTGGGCTCCATCACAGCGGCCACAGGCCTTAACAACGAGTGCGATGCCATCGCGGCCTGCGTCATCGGCGGCGTATCCTTCGTCGGAGGCACCGGCAACATCGGCGGCATCGTGGTGGGCGTGTTCGTGCTTCGTATCATTTTCGTGGCGCTGAACATGCTGGGCATCAACCCCAACCTGCAGTTCATCATCAAGGGCGCCATCATCCTGGCGGCCTGCTCGCTGGATATGCGCAAGTACCTGGTGCGTAAGTGAGCGGGGAGAAAAAGCCGGAAGCGCCCGGCGTGCTGGGAAAGCCAGGCGGGCTCTACGACAGCGTGCATATGACCCGGCGGCAGGCCAATCTCCTGGCCCTGGGGGCCGTGGCGCTGCTGGCTGTGATCCTGGTGCTGGTGGTGCTATTCGGCCGCAGCGGCTTTACCGTGACCTTCGACCCCAACGGGGGCACGGACGTGCCGTCCTGCCAGGTGCAGTACGGCGAGACCGTCCCTCTGCCGGAGAAGCCGGCCCGGGAGGGGTATGCCTTCACCGGCTGGTACACCGACGACGGCTGCACCGAGCCCTGGGACATGGCCTCGGATACAGTCGCCGACAGCCTCACCCTCTACGCCGGGTGGGAGAAAACGAAATAGAAAAGCGGCCCGGAATATTCCGGGCCGCCTTTTTGTCTCACTCCCTGATGAGCCCGTGCTTTTTCAGCACCTCCGCCAGGGCCTTTTTGTGGGCCTTGCCCATAGATACCAGGGGCAGGCGCATCTCGTCGGTGCCCAGCCCCGCCAGGGCCATGGCCGTCTTCACGGGGATGGGGTTCACCTCGGTGAACAGCCCCGAGAACAGGTCCATGTACTCACGGTTCAGCCTGGCCGCGGTGGTGTAGTCCCCGTCCAGGCACAGCCGGCACAGCTTCGACACCACGTGGGGGACCAGGTTGGACGCCACGGATATGACGCCCTTTGCCCCCAGGGCCATCATGGCCACCGTGTCAGAGTCGTTGCCGCTGTAAAAGGTGAGCTTGTCGCCGCAGAGGGCGACGGTGCGGGCAAATTCCCCGATATTGCCGGAGGCCTCCTTCACGCCGGCGATGTTGTCGTGGCCGGCCAGGATGGCGTATGTCTCCGGCGTTACGCCCACGCCGGTGCGGCTGGGCACGTTGTAGAGGATGACCGGCAGGGCCGAGCGGTCCGCCACGTAGGTGAAGTGCTGGATAAGGCCCGCCTGGGTGGTCTTATTGTAATAGGGCGTGACCATCAGAAGGCCGTCCGCCCCGGCGTCTTCCGCCCGCCTGGCCATATCCAGGGCGGCGGCGGTGTCGTTGGAGCCGATGCCGGCCACGATTTTCATGCGGCGGCCGCTTTTTTCCGCGGCGAAGCGATAAAGGTCCTCGTGCTCCTGTGCCGTGAGGGTGGCGCCCTCGCCGGTGGTGCCGCAGACGATGAGCGCGGCGGTGCCGCCGGCTGCCTGCTGCTCAATGAGCGCTTCCAGGGCCGTGTAGTCGATGGCGCCGTCCTTCATGGGCGTCACCAGGGCGGTGCCGGAGCCCTCAAATATAGGCTTTGTCAAAATAGTTCCCTCCAAAACAGAAGACGCCGCGGGCAATTTGCCTACGGCGTCCTTTGCGTATTTTGTTCGGGAGGTCAGCGGTCCAGCCAGCCCTCGGCGCAGAGAAGCTCCGCCAGCAGCACCGCGCCGCCGGCCGCGCCCCGCAGGGTGTTGTGGCTGAGGCAGACGAACTTGTAGTCGTACTGGGTGTCGGGACGGAGCCTGCCCACGCTCACGGCCATGCCGCCCTCCAGGTTCCGGTCCAGCTTCGTCTGGGGACGATTGTCCTCGGTGAAGTAGTGGATGAACTGCTTGGGGGCGGAGGGGAGAGCAAGCTCCTGGGGCCGGCCGGAGAACTTCTCCCAGCGGTCCAGGATCTCGTCCACGGTGGGCTTTTTGTCAAAGCTGGCGAACACGGCGGCCATGTGGCCGTTGGAGCAGGGCACCCGCAGGCACTGGGCGGTGACGGACGGGGCGACTGCGGTCTCGATATGGTCGTCCGCTACCTTGCCCCAGAGCTTCATGGGCTCCTGCTCGCTCTTCTCCTCCTCGCCGCCGATGTAGGGGATCACGTTGTCCACCATCTCGGGCCAGGTCTCAAAGGTCTTGCCGGCGCCGGATATGGCCTGGTAGGTACACACCAGCACCTTATTGAGGCCGAACTCGTCCTTCAGGGGATGCAGCGCGGGCACATAGCTCTGCAGGGAGCAGTTGCTCTTCACGGCGATGAAGCCCCGCTTGGTGCCCAGGCGCTTTCTCTGGGCGGGGATGACGGCCAGGTGCTCCGGGTTGATCTCCGGCACCACCATGGGCACGTCCGGCGTCCAGCGGTGGGCGCTGTTGTTGGATACCACGGGGCACTCCAGCTTCGCGTACCGCTCCTCCAGGGCCTGGATCTCGTCCTTTTTCATATCCACGGCGGAGAACACCATATCCACCTCAGAGGCGATGGCCTCTGCGTCATCCACGGCGTTTTTCACCACGATGGCCTTGGCCTTCTCCGGCATGGGCACCTCCAGCGCCCAGCGGGAGCCCACGGCCTCGGCGTACGTCTTGCCCGCGCTGCGGGCGCTGGCCGCGATGACGGCCAGGTCGAACCAGGGGTGGTCCGCCAGCAGGGATACAAAGCGCTGGCCCACCATGCCGGTGCCGCCGATCACGCCAACTTTCAGCTTTTTCATTGTCGTTGACCTCCTGTGTCATTGTATGTTGCGGGGGATGGGATGTGAAAAGTTACATAATTGTTGACATTTTGTAATTTATTGTATATAGTAGTCCCGATAAGTATAGCATACCACATTTTCCACGTCAATCGCTTATGAGCGGGGAAGGAGGCACGATATGAAGCTCATCGGGAAGTTCCGGCATGTGCTGGCGGCGCTGCTGGTCGTGGCGGCGCTGGCGGCCTTCGTGGGCTCCGGCGCCTCGGCGGCCAGCTTTACGGACGTGTCATCCTCCGCATGGTACGCAAGCGCCGTGAACTTCGTCACCAGCCGGGGCCTTTTCCAGGGCGTGTCCTCTACCCAATTCTCCCCCAACGGGGTCATGACCCGGGCCATGTTCATCACGGTCCTGGGCCGGTACGCCAAGGTGGACCCGGACACCTGGCTGGCCGGGCAGGTCAACGGTTCCGGCGTAAATATGCGCTCCGGGCCCGGCACCGGCTACGGCGTGGTGGCCGTGCTCAGCCGTGGCGCCGTCGTCACCCTCGCCGGAAAGTCCGGCGACTGGTATAAGGTCAAGCGGGGCAGCCAAACGGGCTACGTGAGCGCCTCGTACATAAGCCCCCGGTACCACAGCTTCTCCGACGTGGGCTACGACAAATATTACGCCGGCTACGTGGTGTGGGCGTACGAAAAGGACATCGCCGAGGGCGTGAGCGACCGGTCGTTCTCTCCCAACGGGAACGTGACCCGCCAGCAGGTCTGCACGCTGCTGGACCGGTTCGCCTCCGTCATGGGCCTGAAGCCCAAGCAGACCCAGACCGCCGTGACTTTCAAGGACAGCGGCAAGATCAGCTCCTGGGCAAAAAACAGCGTTACCGCCATGCAGCGGGCCGGCGTGGTCCAGGGGGACGAGAAGGGGTATTTCGACCCCAACGGCTCCGCCACCCGGGCCCAGACCGCGTCCATGCTCATGCGCTTCGACAGCGCCTGCGGCGGCAGCAATACCCCCGCCACCATGCCGCCCGCGCCCACCCTGCGGCCCACGCCTACGCCTACCAACAGGCCCATCCCCACCGCCGCCCCTAGCAAGCCGCCCGTGCCCGGCTACCCGGCGGATACGCCGGCAACCTTCGTGAGCGGGACGGTGAAGCCCCGGTTCACCGTGGTCCGGGTGGGGCTTTATGTGAGCACCCAGAAGTACGCCACCAGCCTTTCCCAGGTGCCGCTTTATAACACCAACGGCACGGGCTTTGAATACGGCATCATGGGGGCGGACCGGCAGTTTTATTCCGCCGGGGCCATCAACGACCGGTCCATCACCGTCACGGCCAGCGGCAACGTCTTCACCATCCTGGACAGCGCCGGGAGGGTGGTCCATTCCGGCACCACCAGCGCCCTGGCCATCCATCCCACGGGCAGCGCCCACGGCCTCACCCGGGTGAACAACAACTATAGCTACAACGGCGATTTTGAGCTGCGCCCGGCGGCCAACGCCCCCGGCCAGATCACCGTCATCAACTTCGTGGGCATCGAGGACTATGTGAAGGGCGTGCTGCCCTGGGAGTTCGGGACCACCTGGCCCGCCGAGACCATGAAGGCGGCGGCGGTGGCCTCCCGCAGCCATATACAAAAAACGGACCTGGCCTATCTCAGCTATGGCATCGACATCGTGGCCAACGACGGCACCCAGGCCTATCAGGGCCGGGGGACCTATGGCGCCAGTACCTTCGCCGCCACGGACGCGGCGGTGGATGCCACCGAGGGACAGTACCTCACCTATAACGGGGATATCTGCCTGTGCTCCTTCTCCGCCTGCGACGGGGGACAGATCCTCAGCGCCCAGCAGGTATTCGGCGTCAACTATCCCTACCTGGCCGCCAAGGAGGACCCCTACGAGACATATATCAAGGACGAGATACCCAATTACAGCGCCCTGACCAGGGCCAGCCACCGGGTGGGCCTGAGCCAGTGGGGCGCCTATGCCATGGGGAAGTATTTCAACAAGGACTACATGGACATCCTGGGCTTCTACTACACCGGGACCCATCTGCAATACGGAGCGTAAGCGTTGAAAACATCCGATTTTATGTATGACCTGCCGGAACGGCTCATCGCCCAGACGCCGCTGGAGCGCCGGGATGGGTCCCGGCTCCTGGTGCTGGATAAGACCACCGGCGCGCGGGAGCACCGGCACTTTTACGACCTGCCGGAGTATCTCCGGCCCGGGGACTGCATGGTGCTGAACGACTCCCGGGTCATCCCCGCCCGGCTCATCGGCGCCCGCCCCACCGGCGGGGCCATCGAGGTGGTGCTGCTGAAGGACCTGGGAGACAGGCGCTGGGAGTGCCTGGTGCGCCCGGGGAAGAAGATGCGTCCCGGACACAGGGTGATCTTCGGGGGCGGCGAGCTCACCGGAGAGGTGGAGTCCGTGTCCGAGGGGGGCGACCGGGTCATACGGTTCCAGTACGAGGGCATCTTCCTGGAGATATTGGAAAAGCTGGGGCGCATGCCCCTGCCGCCCTATATCAAGGAGCAGCTGGCCGACCCGGAGCGGTACCAGACCGTCTATTCCAAACACCCCGGCAGCGCCGCGGCCCCCACGG
>CANRMG010000116.1 GCA_947631675.1 uncultured Oscillospiraceae bacterium | reverse complement strand
TGCGCAGGTGTACTGTCGGGCTGTGCCGCGCTATGCCAGCACAGGAAGGGCCGGCCGTGCTAAGCCAAGTCCTCCTCGTCCATGAGCTCTATGCCGTTTTCCGCCAGGAGCTTCGCGGTGACGCCCATGCCGGGCACCACCTTGCCCGTGAAGGAACCATCATAGACCGCGTGGACGCCGCAGGAAGGGCTGCGGGCCTTCAATATGGCCTGGGTGACGCCGTGGCTGCGGCAGAAGGCCAGGGCCTTTTCAGCCCCGGCGCGAAATTCCTCCGTCACGTCGTCGCCCGCCTTGCTGAACACCTTATCGCCCCGTATCTCGCTGGGGAGCCGGGGCGCGGGCAGACCGGAGGCCCGCTCCGGGCAGAACACCACGTACTCCTTCCCCTCCAGGAACTTATGTACGGCGGCGTTGTCGTTGTTGCCGCCGTTATACTTGCAGTTGAGGCCCAGAAGGCACCCGCTTACCAGGATCATCTTTCTCTCTCCTTTTTACGCCGCCGCAGGGGGAGCCCGCTTTTTCCACTTGCCGGACAGGAAGTAGGGGAACATGACGATGAAGAACGTGAACCCCGCCAGCGCACCGCCCAGCCAGTAGCCCATGACCCCCATGCGGAAGGCCTCGGCCAGCAGCAGACACAGGCCGATGCGCATGACCACCCCGTCCAATATGCCCAGCACGAAGTTCATCACCGGGAAGCCCATGCCGTTGCAAAGGGCCGTGCTGGGCCCCCGCAGGGCAAAGCCGAAGAAGTTGAGGGTCGCCACGATGGCATAGCTGTGGCTCATGGCCAGCACCGCCGGGTCGTCGTCGAACAGGGAGAACACCGTCTCCGGCGCGGCCAGCATCACCGCGCTCAGCGCTGCCGAATACCCCAAGCCCACGGCCAGCGCCGTGACAAGCGCCTTCGTCACCCGGTCGAACTTCCGGGCGGCGAAGTTCTGTCCCACCATGGTGGCCCCGGACTGGCTCAGGGCCTGGGATATGATGCTGGCCACGGTGGACAGCTTGTTGCCCACGCTGGTGACCGCGGACACGGTCACGCCGTAGGTGTTCAGGCGGCTGGACACGAACAGCATGGAAAGGTTGATGGCGCAGGACTGGATGGACATGGGCACGCCCAGCTTCAAAAGCTTTGTCAGGCTGGCCCGGTCCGGATGGAGGTATTTCAAACGAAACTCGAACCCCAGGTCCCCCCGCCGGCGCCACAGATACCCCACGCATAAGAGGAAGCTGACCCCCTGGGCGATGACCGTGGCCAGGGCCGCGCCGAAGGGGCCCATGCCCCCGGACACGAACAGCAGGTCCAGCACCACGTTCAGCACCGACGCGATGACGATGAAGATCATGGGCATCTTGGACTGGCCCATGCCCCGGAGGATGGCGGCCACCATCACGTATCCCACCAGGAAGAACAGCCCCGCCGTGCAGCACACCGTGTACTGGCGGCAGTAGGCCATGGCCTCGGACGGCACGTTCAGTATGGCCGTCACCCGCCCGGCGAATATAAGGCCCAGAGCGGAGATGGCCAGGCTGAGCCCTAAGATGAACGTGAACATGGCGCCCACGATCTTTGAGATGCCCTCCCGGTCCTTCAGGCCCACGTACTGGCTGATGAGCACCTGCCCGGCGTTGCAGAAGCCCATACACACGAAGGTGTAGAAGTGTATAAGGTCCGCGCCCACGCCCACGGCGGACAGGCCCGCCGGGCCCACGTACCGGCCCACCACCACCATGTCCACCAGGTTGTAGGCCGTCTGCAGGAGGTTCGACAGCATGAACGGCCAGGCGAAGGCCAGCAGCTGCCGGCCCACCGGCCCGGCGGTATAATCTTTTATAAGGGTTTTCTTCTCCATCTCAGAGCGGATATACCCAATAGGCGTCCACGCCGGGCACGTCGCCCCAGACCGTCACCCGGTCGTTCCCGGACCAGTACACGGCGTGGGGATTGATCTCCTCCGTGCCGGCGGTATTCAGCCGCACCATCTGCCCGGCGGCCCGGTCCAGCACCCAGGCGTCCACGTACAGCTTCTCGTTCTCGTACCGGTGATTATAGATGCACAGCCTGTCCCCATCCGGGCTGAGGGCGCACTCCGCGCTCTCCCCGGGCCAGGCGAAGCCCTCGATGGGCGTCTGCTCTCCGGTGAACAGATCCAGAACAAAAACATTATCTGCTCCGTCCAGGACCAGGGCGAACCCGCCGCCGCAGGCCTGGTCGGTATCCGGCAGGAACTGAAGACCATCAATATCGGCGGCGATTTCTTTGACCGCATGGCCGTCCAGAGCTACGGTCCAGGCCCGGAAGGGCTCTGCTGTCAGGCAGCACACGCCCTCTTCGCCCAGCATGCACACGTCGGCATGGGTTCCGGACAGCTCGTCCAAGTCATAGACGGCCCCGGAGGTGAGGTCACAGTAATAGGGCGTGCCGTCTGCGCCCCGCAGGAGCAGGGCGCTCCTGTCGGAGGAGAATACGGCGCTGCGTATATCCTTGGGTAAGTCTATGCCGCTCGCCGCTGGCACGTCCGTCAACTCTCCCGTCTCCAGGTCCAGCAGGACAGGGTACCCGTCATAACCGCCCTCCGGCAGCGTCAGCAGCACCGGTACGGCGTGCACGGGGATCTGCGCCTCCGGCAGACGCCACAGGCCGCCTTCGCTGTTCGCGGGGGCGTAGGTGATCACTGCCTGGCCGTCATAGACGGTATAGTCCAGTTCGATGTGGAAGTCGTCTCCGCAGAGGCTGTAGTCCTCCGAGAAGGAGCGGTCCGCCAAGAGGGTGTTGCTCCCATTCCGGGCCGCGGCGGCGTTGAAGTGGCTGCCCTGGTCCATCATCCGCTGGTCGTGGCAGACAAGAAACAGCCCACCGGCGGTATAGCTGCCCTCGGGCATCTCCACACAGGCGCCGTCCACAGTCCCGCCCATGGTGACGGCGGGGGCGTCCTCCGCGGCCAGACAGCCGCCCGCCATGGCGACAGCGAGCAGGAGCGCCAGGCTGAGAGCCATAAGTCGTCTCATCATCTTCCCACATCCTTTTCGTCTGTTTCTTAACTTATTCTACCCTCCCTATCCATATATTGCAAGGTAAAACCTACCGTTTTATCCGAATGGTCACCACCATCTCCTGGTCGGTCTGCTCCCGGAGCATGCCCACGTCCACGCCGCCCTGGCGCATCACGTCCACATTCCGCTGGAGGGTGTTCAAAAATACCCGCACATCCTTGAGTACGAACCGGGTCCGGGTGGGGGCGGGGCGGTTTTGCCGCTCCAGGAGGGCGTCTATGTAGCTGTCCGCGGCGGGGACGGTGAGCTGCCGCTCGATGATGTGGTCCAATGCCTGCCGGCGCAGAGCGTCGTCTGGCAGCCTCAGCAGCGCCCGGCCGTGGCGCTCGGTGAGCTCCGCCGCCCGCAGCTTCGCCAGTATGTCGTCGGGCAGGCGCAGCAGCCGCAGCTTGTTGGCCACGGCGGACTGGCTCTTGCCCAGCCGCCGGGCGCACTCCTCCTGGCTCAGGCCGAAGGTGTCTATGAGCCGGGCGATGCCCCGGGCCTGCTCGATGAAGTCCAGGTCCTGCCGCTGCAGGTTCTCCACCAGGGCGATCAGGCCGCTGTCCGCCTCGTCCACGTCCAGGATGAGGCAGGGCACCCGCTCCAGCCCCGCCAGCTTTGCCGCCCGCAGCCGCCGCTCTCCCGCCACCAGTTCGTACCGGCCCGCCCGGTACCGGACGGACAGGGGGCTCAGCACCCCGTAGCGCCGGATGCTCTCTGCCAGCTCTTCCAGCCGGGCCGGGTCGAAGTTCTGCCGGGGCTGGTAGGGACCGGGCACGATGTCCTCCACCGCCACGTTCACCACGGCCTCCCGCCGCTTCGTCTTCAGCATCTGCATAAAAGGCATATTCCCCCTTTATCGCGCATATCATGGGTACATTATAGATACCCGCCCGCGCAAAAAAGGGGGAAACGGGAGAGGGGGAGGGAGAGAAGCAATTTATCTCTCCCTCCGTCTCGCCCTTACGGGCGAGCCACCTCCCTCGTCAGAGGAAGGCATTTTTTGCCAGCATAGGAAAACGGCCCCCTCAGACGAGGGGGCCCCAGTCATTTATGACATTTTGTCGATAAGCTGGAAAACGACGGTCTGCTGTTCCTTGTCCAGACGGTCCCATCGGTCCAACAGCTTCCTTTGGGAGGTTGTCAGCGTTACCGGCTCGCCGTCCTGCGCGAACAGCTGGGACAGGGTGATGCCGAACGCGTCACAGACCTTTTCCAGAGACGGCACCGTCGGCACCATATCCTTGCGATACCAGGATGAAATGGTGGATTGTGGCAGGCCGGAGCAAAAATTTTCCTATTTACCTATTGACAAGATAGGTTAATGGGCGTATAGTAGCAACCGTCGAATCTGAGCAACAATGCAGGAAAGGAGTGGGATGCAGTGAACAAGACATATGCTTCTCGTGTTATCATCGCGTGTTGTCGAATGAGTTCCTCCCGGGCATGTTTCCATGGCCAGGTGCATTCGTCTTTCCTTTGTTGCGCCGATGTTTGACATTTCATAACTGGAAATGCAAAAGCCAAGTGCCCGGGAGCTTATGAAGCCCCGGCTTTTTTGTGCTCGATTCGGTCATGAAAACTTTACAACTATATAATAATGCCATATAATGATTTGGATTTGGAGGTCTTACCATGAAGAAAGCTATTTTCCGGCGCGTTATCACCGCCGCCATCATTTTTGCCTTCGCATTTTCTTTTTCCTCTTTCGCCTACGCCGCCGAGGGCGATTTCCGGACCCTGGATGAGATCAAGGACAGCGGCGTCATCAACATCGGCGTGTTCTCCGACAAGAGCCCCTCCGGCTATGTGGATGAAAACGGCGATTACCAGGGCTATGACGTGTATTTCGCCAATCGCATCGGCGAGGACCTGGGCGTGGAGGTCAACTTCGTCTCCACGGAGGCCGCCAGCCGCATCGAGTATCTGCAAACCGGCAAGGTAGACATCATCCTGGCCAACTTCACCGTTACCGAGGAGCGGGCGGAGGAGGTGGACTTCGCCCTGCCCTACATGAACGTGGCACTGGGCGTGGTCTCCCCTGAGGACGCGGTGATCGAGAGCCTGGACGACATCGGCGGGGATGACCAGGTGATCGTCATCTCCGGCACCACCGCCGAGACCTATCTTGTGGAGAACTATCCCGACATCAAGCTGCAGAAATACGACGCCTACGCCGAGGCCAAGACTGCTCTGGAGAACGGCAACGGCGTGGCCTGGGCCAACGACAACACGGAGGTTATCGCCTTTGCTATCGAGAATCCCGGCTTCGTGGTGGGCATCCCCTCCCTGGGCAGCGCGGACACCATCGCTCCCGCCGTCACCAAGGGCAATACCACCCTGCTGGACTGGCTGAACGACGAGATCGAGGCCCTGGGCGAGGAAGAGTTCTTCCACGCTGACTACGAGGCCACGCTGCTGGATGTCTACGGCGCGGACTATGAGGACACTCTGGTGGTGGAGGGCGGCGTAACGGCCGCCGAGGTGCCTGCCGGCGCGTGAGCATAGAATAGAAAGAAGATAGGGCGGGCAGAAACGCTTGCACGTCTCTGCCCGCCCCATTTCGGAGGAGTGGGACTATGGATCTTGGGGCGATGCGGGAGTATCTGCCGCTGTTTTGGGACGCGCTGGGGCTGACCGTAAGGATCGGCTGGCAGGGCGTCCTTCTGGCGTTTTTGCTGGGCGCCCTGTGTGCGGTGATACTGCATCTGCGTCTGCCGGTGCTGCGGCAGATCACGGCGGCGTACATCGAGCTTTTCCGCAACACGCCTCTGCTGGT
>CANRMG010000115.1 GCA_947631675.1 uncultured Oscillospiraceae bacterium | reverse complement strand
ATGAGCTGGCCCACCTGGTCGTCGCTGCGGGCGTCCACGTTGGCGCAGGCCCACAGCTCGTTGCCGTCCTTGTCGTAAAGGAGGATGCCCTCGCGCATACATGTGGTGGACACGGCGGCTATCTCCCCGGGGGCGATGCCGGTCTGGGCCAGGACTCCCTTCACGCAGCCCCGGGCCAGGTCCCAGTTGTGGGTCCAGTCAAAATCCATGCTGCCGGGCCAGCGGGGGTCCTCCTTGTGGGTCCACTCCTCCTGGACGCAGCCCACCTGCTCGCCGTCCAGGGAGAAGACCACCGCCCGGACGCTGCCGGTGCCGGCGTCGATCGCCATGAGATACTTTGCCATTGCAATGACCTCCTGCATCATATATAAACTTGAAATATACGGTGTGCGGGGCGTCCGCCCCGGTAAAAGTCAGGCGTCCGCTTCCTTCAAAAGGCGCAGGGCGGTGTCCTCATCCGTGATGAGCACGTCCAGATATTGGCCCCGGAGGGCGGCCAGAATGGCGTCCGTCTTGCCCAGACCGCCGGCCACGCCGATGACGTTGTCGAGCTGGCGCAGCTTGTCCAGGCTCAGGCTCAGAAGCCTGTCCTCCAGGTCCGCGGCGATGAGCCGGCCGTTTTTGTCCATGAAGTGGCTCAGAAGGTCGCCCACCGCGCCCTGCATCTTCAGGAGCGTGAAGTCGTTCTTGGTGAGGATACCGTTGGAGAGGATGGTGGCGTCGTCGTCCATGGCGCCGATGCCCACCACCGTCATGCTGGAAAGGGGGATCATCCGGGAGATCTCCACCAGGTCCGGCTCCTGCAGCAGCGCCTCCCGCACGGATTTGCTGGACACCAGCAGCGGCGCCGGCACCAAGTGCAGCCGGGCGTTATAGCCGCCCAGCTGGATGTCGGGCAGGTAGTAGTTCACGCCGCCGGAGAGGCTCACCAGGTTCAATGGCGCTTGGGCGCCGGTGGCCAGGTGGTTCAGGATGCGGCTGGTGGTGTCGCCGTAGCCCATGTTGATAAAGGTATTGGGCTCCGCCCGGTGCAGGATGTACATGGAGGCGGCCTGGGCGATGCTCTCGTTGGGGGAGGGCAGGGTGGACACGCCGGGGATGACGAAGGCGTCGTGGAGCCCGAACCGGGATATGAGCGCCCGCTCCGTCTGCATGCGGCCGCCGTCACTCTGGCAGATGTTGAATTGGATGACGCCTGTCTGCCGGGCGGCGTCCAGCAGGGAGACCACCTTGGACCGGCTCACCCCCAGCAGATCGGATATGCTCTGCTGGGTATAGTCCTCCACATAGTAGTACCAGGCGGCCTTGACCATCAGAGCCCGGTCATACTCCGCCTTATCCATCCGCTCAGGAAAGTGATCCATACGTCCCCCGAGAATCAAACAAAAGTTTTTATTTCTGTCAAATGTCGTTTTCAAAAACAGTATAGCACCAGTCATTTCTTCTGTCAAATAGAAAAGGAAATGTTCTGCCAAAAAACATACTGGCAGTTTTGACGAAGTGAGAATGGGTCCTATTTTTATGGTTAACGCACAATTTGATTCTTTCATTTTGGAAGGAAACAGGGCGTTTTAGACGGAAAATTTTCAAAAAACTGGCCCTTGTTCGCTTTAAATCAGTTGACAAACCGAAAAAATCCTCTATACTTGTAAGATAGTAGTGAAAAGTCTGTTTGAGCAACATTTGTCTGACCCTGTGAGAAATGAGGGATACTTTAGTGGCAATGAGCGAAACGAAGGGAAAAACGCCCGCGCTGCTCTCGGTCCGGGGGATATACAAATCCTTTGGCCTGAATGAGGTGCTGAAGGGCATCGACCTGGACGTTATGCCCGGCGAGGTGCTGGCCCTCATCGGCGGCAACGGCGCGGGAAAGTCCACGCTGATGAAGATCATCATGGGGCTGTATACCCATGACAGGGGCGAGCTTATCCTGCACGGCGAGAGCGTTTCCGTGACCAACACCGCCGCCGCCCTGGCCCGGGGCATCTACATGGTCCCCCAGGAGCCGCTGCTGTTCCCCAACATGAACGTGGAGGAGAACGTGGTCATCGGCTTCAAACAGCCGAAGGCGGAGCTGCATAAGGAACTGGTGGCCGTCATGGAGGACGTGGGCTGGGACCTGGACCTGAACCGGAAGGCCGGGGGCCTGTCCATTGCCGAGCAGCAGATGGTGGAGATCCTGCGGGGCATCCTCCGCCACGCCCAGTTGCTGATCCTGGATGAGCCCACGTCGGCCCTGACCTTCGACGAGGTGAAGAGCCTCTTTAAGGTAGTCCGGGACCTGCAGGAAAAGGGCATCGGCATCATCTACATAACCCACCGTCTGGCGGAGGTGTTCGACATCGCCACTGAGGTGGCCATCATGCGCGATGGCATCATCACCATCCACGGGCCCGTGGGCCAGTTCACCCGGGAGGACCTGGTGAAGGGCCTGCTGCCGCCGGATGCGGAGGCCGCTGCCCACGAGGCCGCGGAGACCGCCGCGCCGGTGGACTACTCCGCCCCGCCGGTGCTGGAGCTGGAGGGCTTCAGCGGCTACGGCTTCACAGACGTATCTTTAAAGGTATGGCCCGGCGAGGTGCTGGGCGTGGCCGGCGTGGTGGGCGCCGGGCGGACGGAGATGGCCACCACCATCTTCGGCATGGACAAGGTACTGGGGGGCAAGGTGCTCCTGAACGGCCGGGACATCACCGGCAAAAAGACGAAGCAGGTCATCGAGGCAGGCCTGAACTACGTGCCGGAGGACCGGCACCTGAACGGCCTTTTCAAGATATGCGACGTGGCGGCCAACACCACCAGCGCTACATTATATAAAGGAGCGCTGGGCAACGTGTTCCTCAGCCGAAAGGCGGAGCGGGACATCACCGATAAATATGTGAAGAGCTTCCGCACCAAGATCACCGGCCAGGATCAGCTTTTGGCCAGCCTCTCCGGCGGCAACCAGCAGAAGGTGGTCATCGGCCGCTCCCTGGCGCCGGAGCCGAAGATCGTGGTCCTGGACGAGCCCACCCGCGGCATCGACGCCGCCGCCCGCGGCGACGTGTACGGCATCATCCACCAGCTTAGGGAGCAGGGCGTGAGCGTGCTGCTGATCTCCAGCGACATGGAGGAGATCGTGGAGCTGGCCGACCGGGCCGTGACCATGTATCAGGGCCGCATCAACGCGGAGTTCAGGAAAGACGATATAAACCAGGACAATCTGATGGCAGCCGCCTTCGGCATCGCCGGGAAGGAGGGGATCGGAGCGTGAGCGGGATCAAGAAAGTCCTCAAGGCCCGGGAGGTGTCCAGCTTCTGCTTCCTGGTGGTCCTGTTTTTGGTGGTGGGCGCCATCAACCCCAGCTTCCTGAAGGCGGAGAACGTCACCGCCTGCTTCAACACCTCGGTGGTGTACACCCTCATCGCCGTTGGCATGGCCTTCGCCATCTTCACCGGTGAGATCGACGTGTCCGTGGGCTCCAACCTGGGCCTGGTGGCCGCGGTGGTGGGGACCATGATCCAGAACGGCCAGAACTGGTTCCTGGCCTTCGGCGTGGGCCTGATCATCGGCGTGGTGGTGGGCCTGGTCAACGGCTGGGGCGTGGCCGTCATGAAGGTGCCGTCGCTCATCTTCACCCTGGGCACCAACGGCATCCTGCGGGGGCTCATGTACCTGACCGTGGGCGTGCAGCAGGTCAACCAGCTGCCCAAGAGCTTCAAGGACATCTCCTCCATGACCCTCATCGGCAACTTTACCATTTATTATTGCTGCGCGGTGCTGCTGACCGTGATCATCCACTTCCTGCTGACCCGCACCCGGAAGGGCCGGTACTTCATCGCCGTGGGCGACAACGCCGGCGGCGCGGACCTGGTGGGCATCCCCGCCACGGCCACGAAGATATGGGCCTATGTGATATGCGGCCTCATGGCCGCCCTGGGCGGCATCATCTTCGCCAGCCGCATCGGCATCGTGACGAGCTTGAGCGGCAACGGCTACGAGATGAAGGCGGTGGCTGCCTGCGTGCTGGGCGGCATAAGCCTGTCCGGCGGCGTGGGCACGGTGATCGGCGCAGCCATCGGCGCGGTGATCATGGCCTCCATCAGCTACCTGCTGGTGTTCATGGGCTTCTCCTCCAACTACGATAACGCCATCACCGGCGTGATATTGATGACCATCGTGGTGGTCGACGCGCTGCTGCAGCGGCGGGCCGCGGTGAAGAACCGCCACGCCCGTCTGGCCGCCCGCACGGAGAAAGTGACGAAGGAGGCGGCGGAATGAAGAAGCTATTTAAGGGACCCAACGCGGGCTGGAACAGCTTTCTGGTGCTGCTGCTGGTACTGGAGTTCGTGGTGTTCGGCACCGCCAACCCCAAGTTCCTGCGCATCCCCCTTCTGATGACGGCCTCCAACGACTTTATCTCCATCTGCATCATCTCCATATTCGTCACCATGGTGATGATCACCGGCGGCATCGACATCCAGGTGTCGTCCATCGTGGGCCTGACCTCCATCATCATCGGCGTGGCCTGGCAGGACTTTGGCCTGAACATCTGGGCGGCGGTGGCGCTGGCGGTGTTCTGCGCGGCCCTGTGCGGGGCGCTGAGCGGGTTCTTCGTGGCCTACTGCGGCGTGCAGGCCATGGTGGTGACACTGGGCGGCAGCTTCCTGTATTCGGGCCTGGCGCTGCTGGTGTCCACCCTGTCCAGCACGGAGGCCTATAAAGGCATCAGCGGCTTCCCCGACGCCTTCAAGGCCATCAGCAAGACGAAGATCGGCGGGGTGGTGCCCATGCAGATCCTGATCTTCCTGGCGCTGGCCGTGATCGCCTATCTGCTGCTGCACCGGACGAAGTACGGCCGGAAGATCTATCTTGTTGGCGTCAACCACAGCGCCGCGGAGTACTCCGGCATCAACAGCCGCCTCATCATCATGAGCACCTACATCCTGGCGGCCGTCTCCGCCGCCATCGCGGGCGTGGTCATGACCGCGTATCTGGGCACCTCCAAGAGCGACATCGGCGGCAACCTGACCATGAACATCATCACCGCCTGCGTGCTGGGCGGCACATTGTCCACCGGCGGCAAGGGCTCCATCCTTGGCACGGCCCTGGCCTCCATCGCCATCGGCCTGCTGCGGTTCGGCATGCCCCTGTGCTTCAAGGTGAACACCCAGTACCTGGACATCCCCATCGGCGTACTGCTGGTGGTGGTCGTGGTGGGCCGGGCCCTGGTGAACCTGCCCTCCGTGCAGGCAAAGCTGGGGAAACTCCGGCCCAACAAGGAAAAGGCCGGCACATAAATTCGGTATTCAGGGGAGAGATCGGCCCCCGGATATAAATATTTAAGGAGGAACTACAACATGAAGAAACTCGTATCCATCATCCTCGCGCTCGTGATGGTCCTCAGCCTGGGCGCTGTCGCCTTTGCCGCTGAGCCCGCTTCCGTCGAGGGCATGACCGTTGCCTTTATCCCCAAGGTGACCGGCAACGCGTTCTTCGAGGTCGCCAACCAGGGCGCCCAGGAGTTCGCTGAGGACTGGGGCATCACCGTGGAGTACATGGGCGACGCCACCGCCTCCGCTGCTGCGCAGGTCGCCGTCATCAACCAGGCTGTCGCCTCCGGTGTGGACGCCATCTGCATCTCCACCGTTGACGCTGCCGGCGTGTCCGACGCGCTGCAGGAAGCCCGTGACGCCGGTGTGGTCGTGACCACCTGGGACTCCGACGCTCTGGCTGCCGACCGTGACCTGATGGTCTCTCAGGGCACTCCTGAGGTCCTGGGCCAGATGCTGGTGGACCTGGCTGTCGCCGGTCTTGAGGACCGCGGCGTCGATCCTGCCAACGACGAGGTCAACTACTGCTGGCACTACTCTCAGGCGACCGTGACCGACCAGAACTCCTGGCAGGTCGAGGGCGAGAA
>CANRMG010000114.1 GCA_947631675.1 uncultured Oscillospiraceae bacterium | reverse complement strand
CTCGCCGATCTGCTTGCCGTCGTCATAGTAACGGGTGCAGGCCTCGGTGGTGATGGTGAAGCCCTGGGGAACGGGCATACCGATGTTGGTCATCTCGGCCAGGTTCGCGCCTTTGCCGCCCAGAAGCTCACGCATATTGGCGTTGCCTTCCGAGAACAGATAGACATACTTCATGCTGGGATTTCCTCCTTTTATACCTTTGGTATTAATTATTGACTATGGTAGGGGCAGAACACTGCAAAGCCCAGTTTCCGCCATTTTGCATATACATATATTAAACGTCATACCGCCCCAATTGTCAAGGAAAATTGCCCCTTCGGCGCCAATTTTTCCGCCCTCCCGCGCATAAGCCGCCCCCGCCGCGGCATACTACCCGGGAGGTGATAGATCATGTCCAAGAACAAGAACCAAAACAACAGCCAGAACAACAATAACAAGAACCAGAGCAGCAACAAAAACAGTAGCCAGAGCCAGAACAGCCGCTCCGATCAGAGCAACTCCCAGACTTGAAGGCACGGCCCTGACGTGACAGGGACGAATCCGCGGCTGGACCCGGAGACGCGGCTGGTCAGCAAGTACGACAGCACCGGCATCGCCAAATATCCCACCGGCACCCGGGAGGATATGGGCATGCGCGTCCGGGACGATTTCGTGGAAGAACACATCCAGTAACAAACGACGCAGCGCGCCCCCGTCCGACGGACGGGGGCGCAGACTGTATATAGCCGGGCGCTTACTTTATCGCGCCCTTATCCACCAGGGCGATCTCCATCTCGAAGCTCTCCCCTTCCCGGTAAACGGTGAGGGTCAGGGTGTCCCCCACGGCCATGTCCTCCTTGATCAGGTTCACCTCCGCCACGGTGCTGACGGCGGTGCCGTTCACGTGGGTTATCACGTCGCCCTCCATAAGCCCCTTTTCCAGGGCGTCAGAGCCCTCGCTCACCTCGGTCACATACACGCCCTCCGGCAGGTCGTACAGGTCCATGGCCTCCCGGCCCACAGGCCCGGCCACGATGCCGATGGTGGGCTCGCCGGGCACATAGCCCTTATCCATGAGCTGGTCGGCGATCTGCTTGACCACGGCGGAGGGGATGGCGAAGCCGATGCCCTCCACCGTCACCATATAGGAGGACATGATCTTCATGTTGGTGATGCCGATGATCTGGCCACGGGTGTCGATGAGGGGGCCGCCGGAGTTGCCCTCGTTCAGGGCGGCGTTGGTCTGCAGCAGGGTCATGGTGTGGCCCTGATAGAGGATGTTGCGGTTGATGGCGGAGATGATGCCGTTGGTCATGGTGCCCGCATAGCTGGGGCTCACCGGGTTGCCGATGGCCGCCACCTGGTCCCCCACCTGCAGGTTCCCGGACCGGCCAAAGCGGGCGTAGGGCAGGTCCTCGCCCTCGATCACGATCACGGCGATGTCGCTGGCCGCGTCCGCCCCCACCAGCTTCGCCTCGAACTCCCGGCCGTCCGTGAAGGTGACCATGGCGTTGTCGCAGCCCTGGAGAATGTGGGTGTTGGTGATGATATACCCGTCGGGGGAGAACACCACCCCGGTGCCCCATACATAGCGCATGCCGTCGGTGTAGGTGGTGATGCCCACCACGGCGGGGCTCACTTTATCGTAAATCTCCTGCAGGGTCAGCTCCTCCCCCCGGCTGGCGTACAGGTCCAGCGTCATACCCGTGCCCGTGGGGGCGGTGGGCATGGCGATCTCGTCGGAGGAGGTGTAGTAATTTTCAAAATACTCCCGGAAGTCGTCATACTGCTCCGTGTCGGAGCCGCTGCCGAAGTCGAAATAGTCCCCCTCCCCGTAGGGGAACGTCACCGTCCGGCCCATCCGGTCCAGCCGGTCCAGAAGGCCCGCGTGCACCGCCGCCAGCACTGCCGCCCCGGCCACCAGCACCGCGCATATGCTCAGCGTGGCCGTTTTCATCCGGCGGCGCCGGCGCTGTCGGGCCGCCTGGGCAGGGTCATAGACGGGCGCAGCCGGCTCCGCCGGCGCGGCGGGGCTGTACCAGCCTCCCCTGTCGTTATTGTAGGCCATAGGTTCCTCCTTTATCGGGACCGGCGGGGACCCGCCGGGTCAGTCGTCTCTTCCTTCGCCGCCCGGCCGCTTTCGGCCAGGGCCAGGGTGAACGTGAACACGGTCACGCCCTCCTTGCTGGTGACGAATATATCCTGGCCGTGGCTGGACAGGATCTGCCGCACCATATAAAGGCCCAGCCCCACGCCGTCCTTGTCCCGGCTGCGGGAGCGGTCGGCCTTGTGGAACCGGTCGAATATGAGGGCCAGCTCCCCCTCGGGGATGGTGGGCCCCACGTCTTGGACGGCGGTGTACGCCTTGCCGTTCTCCTTCCAGATGCTGACGGCCAGCTCCGTGCCCTCCCAGGCGAATTTTATCGCGTTGTCCAGGAGATTATACACCACCCGGGTCAGGGAGTCCACATCCCCCTTTACCCGCAGGGCGTCCTCCGGCATGTTGAGGGCCACGGTCATGCGCTTGGCGTCCACCCGCTCCTCGAAGGAGAGCAGGGTCTGCACCACCATCTCTCCCAGGTCGAACACCTGCTCCATCCGGGCGGGGTCGCCGTTCTGCAGCCGGGACATGTCCAGCATGCTCCGCACGAGCCTGCCCAGCCGCTTGGACTCCGAGGAGATGGTCTGCAGGTATTTCCGCTCCTCGGAGGGCGGGATGGTGCCGTCCAAAATGCCGTCGGCGAAGCCGGAGATGCTGGTCATGGGCGTGCGCAGCTCGTGGGAGACGTTGGCGATGAACTCCCGCCGGCGGGACTCGTTGCGCTCCAGGCTGTCGGCCATGGTGTTGAAGGCCTGGGTCAGGGTGCCGATCTCGTCCTCGTCGGGGTAGGGACTGACCCGGACGCTGTAGTCGCCCCGGGCGAACCGGTGGGCCGCCTCGGCCATCTCGTTCAGGGGCCGGGCCAGACGCCGGTCGTTGGCGTACTCGAACACGATGGCCAGGCCCAGCACGCCCACCGCCACCAGCATGAACACCATCAGAAAGCCGCCCCATACCCCGAAAAAGCCGGAGCCGGCGTAGCTGACGAACACATAGCCCGCCGTCTCGCCGTCCCGGGCGGCGATGGGTTCCGCCACCACATAATACATCCCGTCGTAGAACCCGTCAAGGTTCGTCATGGCCTCGTAGCCGCCCTTCGCCACCGTGCTCATCACGGCGGGGGAGAGCTGCCGGCCAATGTATGTCGAGGGGATGTCCCTGTCGGAGCTGGACACCACCGTGCCGTCGCCGTCGGCGATGAAGATGTGGCTGCCGGTGCTCTGGGCGATGGCGGCCAGATTCATCCGCAGCTCCCAGCCGCCCAGGTCCTCCTCGGTGTGCATGGCCTCGGAAAAGCGCTTGACCTCGCCGGCCGTGGCGTACAGACTGTCCTGCTTCTCCTGGATGAGGAACGCCCGGCCCATGATGACCAGCGTGACGCCGAACACCAGAAAGCACACCACGAACATGGCCGTGGTGACGATGAAGTTGCGGAAAAAAACGCTGCTCTTCAACGGTTATTCTTCCCCAAGCTCGAATTTATAACCCACGCCCCAGACGGTCTTCAGCCGCCACTGGTCGCTGACGCCCTCCAGCTTCTCCCGCAGGCGCTTGATGTGCACGTCCACGGTCCGGGAGTCGCCGAAGTAGTCGAAGCCCCACACCTCGTCCAGCAGCTGGTTGCGGGTGTAGACCCGGTTGGGGGCGCTGGCCAGGTGGAACAGCAGCTCCATCTCCTTGGGGGGCGTGTCCACCTTCGTCCCGTCCACCACCAGCTCGTAGGAGTCCAGGTCGATGATGAGCTTGTCGAACTCCAGCCGCCGGGGCTTGGCCTCCGGCGCGCCGTCGGTGCGGCGGAGCACCGCGTGCACCCGGGCCAGCAGCTCCTTTATCTCAAAGGGCTTGGTGATATAGTCGTCCGCACCCATCTCCAGGCCCGCCACCTTGTCCCGGGTCTCGCCCTTGGCGGTGAGCATCAGGATGGGCGTGGCGGTAAAGGCGCGCACCTCCCGGCAGACCTGCCAGCCGTCCTTCACCGGGAGCATGATGTCCAGCAGGATCACGTCCGGCTCAAAGCTGCGGGCCAGGTCCACGCCCCGGCCGCCGTCCTCCGCCTGGCGCACCTCGAAGCCGTCCCGCTCCAGGTACAGCCGCAGCAGCTCCGATATGTTGCCGTCGTCCTCCACGATCAGCGCTTTTTTTGCCATGGAAAAGCCTCCCTTGCGCCCGCAGGCACACTTGTTCATATTATCCCAATTATATACCATGACCGGGCCTATGGGTGAACAAAATGTAAAAAAGTAAAAAAATCCGAAAAAAAAGCCTTTACTTTAGTTCGGTAGCGTGGTAGTATGGTAGCACGCTAAACGAGCGGCAAACATTGCAAAACATTGCAGGAGGAATCATCACAATGAAGAAGATCATCACTTTCGCTCTGGCGGCGCTGATGCTGCTGAGCCTGTCCGTATTTGCCCTGGCCGACGAGGACAGCGACATGGCCTACGTCCAGGATAAGGGCGTGCTTGTGGTAGGTATCACGGAGTTCGAGCCCATGGACTACCAGGACGAGGACGGCAACTGGATCGGCTTCGACGCCGACCTGGCCGCCGCCTTTGCCGAGAGCCTGGGCGTGGACGTGGAGTTCCAGGAGATCAACTGGGACAACAAGGAGCTGGAGCTGGAGAACAAGTCCATCGACGTGGTCTGGAACGGCATGACCCTCACCGACGAGGTCACCGAGGCCATGGAGTGCTCCAACGCCTACTGCAACAACGCCCAGACCGTCATCCTGCCCGCCGATGTGGCCGGCGACTATGAGACCGCCGAGGATATGGCGGACCTGGTGTTCGCGGTGGAGGAGGGCAGCGCCGGCGAGGAGCAGGTGGAGGCCCTTGGCTACGCCACTACCCCCGTGCTGACCCAGGCCGACGCCCTTCTGGAGGTCAGCGCCGGCACCTCTGACGCCGCCGTCATCGATCTGCTGATGGCCGCCGCCATGGTGGGCGAGGGCACCGGCTACGAGGACCTGGTGAACACCGTCAACCTCAACAGCGAGGAGTACGGCGTGGGCTTCCGCAAGGGCTCCGACCTGGCCCAGGCGCTCAATGAGTTCTTCCTGGCCTGCTACGAGGACGGCACCATGGAGCAGATCGCCGAGACCTACGGCGTGCAGGCCTCTCTGATCGACCAGACCGCTCTGGCCGAGGCCGCCGCGGAATAAACGCGCGCAGATAGACCGCATTCTGAAAACCGGGGAGGGCTGACGCTCTCCCCGGCAAAAAACTTTTTTCCGGGAGAACCATATGGAACTGATCCTCCAGCAGATGCCCGTCGTGCTCAAGGCGCTGAACGTGGGCTTTCTGCAGACCCTGAAGCTCTTCTTCGTCACCGGCCTGGGGGCCATCCCCCTGGGGCTGGTGATCGCCTTGGGCTCCATGAGCCGCTTCAAGCCGCTGAGCTGGCTGACGCGGATCGTGGTGTGGGTGGTGCGCGGCACGCCTCTGATGATACAGCTGCTCATCATCTTCTACTTTCCCGGCATGGTGCTGGGACACAACATCTGGGGCGGCGGCGAGGCCGGCCGCTTTCTGGCCTCGGCCATCGCCTTCATCTTCAACTACGCCTGCTATTTCTCCGAGATCTACCGGGGCGGCATCCAGTCCATCCCCGCCGGCCAGCAGGAGGCGGGTCTGGTGCTGGGCATGACCAAGAGCCAGATATTCTTCCGGGTGACGCTGCTGCAGGTGGTCAAGCGCATCGTGCCGCCCATGTCCAACGAGATCATCACCCTGGTCAAGGACACCGCTCTGGCCCGCATCATCGCCCTGCAGGAGATCATCTGGGCCGGCCAGTCCTTCCTGAAGGGGTCCCACGGCATCGCCGGGGCCATCTGGCCCATGTTTTTCACCGCCGTTTACTACCTCATTTTCAACGGCATCGTCACCGTGGCGCTGGGCCGGCTGGAAAAGCGCCTGGACTATTTCCGCTGAGAGGAGGGACGGCG
>CANRMG010000113.1 GCA_947631675.1 uncultured Oscillospiraceae bacterium | reverse complement strand
GATGATGCCGATGGAAGCCGCCTCCGGGCCCGTGAACCCCAGCAGGATGGCCCCGAAGAAGGCCACGAACACGCCCAGCTGGGCCGCCGCGCCCAGGAGCAGGCTCTTGGGGTAGGCCAGCAGCGGGCCGAAGTCCGTCATGGCCCCCACCCCCAGGAAGATCAGGGATGGATAGAGTCCCACCTTTACGCCGATGTAGAAGATGTCCAAGAGCCCGCCCTCATGGAGGACCGTAGTGAAGGTGAGGTGCTCGATGACCTCCCCCGCCGCCGTGGTGTAGGGGGTCCCGGCCACATAGGCGTCCCACATGTCCAGGTGGTAAAGCCCCGCCCCGGGCAGGTTGGTGAGAAGGCACCCGAAGGCAATGCCCACCAGCAGCAGGGGCTCGAACTTCTTCACGATGCCTAAGTACAGCAGTACGCAGGCGATGGCGATCATGACGAGGTTTTTCCATCCGCCCGCCGCCAGGAACCCGGCAAAGCCCGACTCGGAGGCCAGCTTGCCGAGGGTGTCAAGTATATTCATGGGCCCCTCCTCACGCGATGACGGCGAGGACCGCGCCGGTCTCCACCACCGCGCCCTTTGTCACCAGCACCTGGGCCACGGAACCGGCCTTGGGGGCGACGATCTCGTTTTCCATCTTCATGGCCTCTAAGATCATTACCACGTCGCCCTCTTTCACCTGCTGGCCGGGCGTCACCAGTATTTTGAGGATGTTGCCGGGCATGGGGGAGGTGACGGGCTCGCCGGCCGCCACCGTCTGGGCGGGCGCGGGCGCCGGAGCTGCGGGTGCGGCAGGGGCAGGCGCGGCCGCCGCCACAGGGGCTGGGGCCGCCGCGGGCGCCGGGGCGTATGCCTCGTACTCGTCCACCAGCATGGCCTTGTCCTCATCCACCTCGACCTCATAGGTCCGGCCGTTCAGGGTAACTTTATATTTCATTTCTCCTTGACCTCCTTAATGGAACGGAACCGCAGTTCGTTGATGGGCTTGCCCAGCTTATGGGCCGTGATGGCCATGATGATGGCCGCGTCCCTGGGGTCGGTGTCATAGAGCTTCAGCTCGCCGGCCGTGCCCTTGGCCGCGGGCTTTTCCGCCGGGGTGGGGGCTTCTGCCGGGGCTGCGGGAGCCGCCGAGGCGGCCTTGGCTTCCGCCTTTTTCCGGCTGTTCATCATGATCTTTCCCATGACCGTCACCACGATCAGCAGCAGGCAGATGCCGAAAAACACCACCGCGTAGCCCATGACGGCCACCATGCCGCCGGTGGCCACGCTGGGGTGGAGCAATGTCTCACTCAGTCCTGTCATGGCTCACATCTCCTCAATGGTGTACTTGACGACCTTTTCTTCGTCCGCCTTGCGCTTTTCAAAGAATGCCTCCGCCAGCTGGGGGAAGGCGATGTAGCTGAGCACGTCCTCGTCGGACCGGGCCGTGTCTCCCAGCTCCGCCTTCGTCTTCTCAAAGGCCGGCGCCAGGGTGTCGGCGTACCGCCCCTCCAGGGGCTTTTCGTCCCCCAGGATCTTCTTCTGGACCGACCGGTCGATGGGGGCCGGGGTCCGGCCGTACTCGCCCCGGCAGTAGGCCTTCACCTCGCTGGACACCTTCTTGTACCGCTCGCCCTGCAGCACATTCGTCACCGCCTGCACCCCCACCATCTGGCTCGTGGGCGTCACCAGGGGCGGATAGCCCAGGTCCTTGCGCACCCGCGGCGTCTCCGCCAGGGCCTCGTCCAGCCGGTCCAGGGCGTTCATGGTCTTGAGCTGGCTCAGAAGGTTCGACAGCATCCCGCCGGGCACCTGATAGGTCAGGCACTGGGTGTCCGTGGCCATGCTCTTGGGCATCAGCGTGCCGTCGGCGATGAAGCCGTCCCGCACGGGCTTGAAGTAGTCCGAGACCTCCTTCAATACTGCCTCGTCCAGGTCCACCTGATAGCCCAGCTGCTTCAGGGCATAGGCCATGGTGTCTGTGGAGGCCTGACTGGTGCCGCCGGACAGGGGCGAAGAGGCCGTGTCGATGATGTCCGCGCCTGCCTCCACGGATTTGAGCAGCGTCATAAAGGCAAGGCCCGTGGTGCAGTGGGTGTGCACGTCTACGGGCAGGTCCACCGCGTCCTTGATGGCGCTGACCAGGTCATAGGCCTCCTGGGGCCCCATGATGCCGGCCATGTCCTTGATGCAGATGGTGGCCACACCCATGGCCTTGAGCTCCTTCACCAGCTTCACGTAGTTTTCCAGGGTGTGCACCGGGGAGGTGGTGTAGCTGATGGCCCCAGAGGCCACCGCGCCGCACTTCAGCGTCTCCTCGATGGCTACCTTCAGGTTATTGGGGTCGTTGAGGGCGTCGAAGATGCGGATGATGTCGATGCCGTTTTTCACGGAGCACTGGACGAACCTGCGCACCACGTCGTCCGGGTAGTGCTTGTAGCCCAGGATGTTCTGGCCCCGGAGCAGCATTTGGAGCTTGGTGTTGGGCATTTTGGCCCGGATCTTCCGAAGCCGCTCCCAGGGGTCCTCGTTTAAGTACCGCAGGCACACGTCGAAGGTGGCGCCGCCCCAGCACTCCACCGCATAGTATCCCGCTTTGTCCATGGTCTCCAGGATGGGCTCAAATTTTGCGTAGGGCAGCCGGGTCGCCATCAGCGACTGGTTGGCGTCACGCAATACCGTCTCTACGAACTGCACTCGCTGCATATGCATTCCTCCCTGTATGTTCACGGCCCATGGGCCGTTTCGTATTGCTTCCATTATAAGGTATCGCCGCCCACAAAGCAAGCGTGCCGCCGGGAGTTTATGACCGCCGGCGAAAAAGGAAAAGCCGCGGTCGTCCCGCGGCTTTTCTTCTCGCGCCCTCAGCCCTGAAGGCCGTTTTCCTGGCGCTCCATGTTCTCCACCACCACGTCGAAGATGTCCCCCAGGGAGGAGGCGTACTCCAGCACCTTCCAGGGCACGTTGGTATGGAAGTGGATCTTGATCAGGTCCTCGTCGCCCACCGCCAGCAGGCAGTCCCCGGGGATGTTGGCCATGATGTAGTCATGGATGGCATCCTCGTCCAGGTCGTGCCCCTCGATGAGCAGCTGCGTGTCAAAACGAAATTCCAGCATAGTCTGTTCTCCTAAATATGTATATCCGTGTGGTCACATCCGTGTTGAAGTCCCCATAGGGATGTTTCATTTTACCATATGTATTCCAATATGTCAAAAAATAGTACCGGAGGGATCCAAGACGTTAGTTTGTAATAACTAATAATTCTGCACGAAATCACGCGGCCCCCTTCGGGCAAGATGCCGAAATCCGCGGCAAGCGGCGAAAAAACCTTGACATTTTAGTTTTGGCTAACTAATATGTTTGTGGTGTTAGGTTTCCCTAACGCCATTTGTTCGGCCTGGCAGTCAGCGGCTGCTAATATATGGCCGCGCACGGAGGACGACTATGCCGCTTTCATTGCTGCACAAGGGCGAGAGCAGTCTCATCACCCACATCGGCGGGAGCCCGGAGACCCGGCGTTTCCTGGAGAATCTGGGCTTCGTGGTGGGCAGCCCCGTGACCGTGGTAAACGACATCGGGGGCAATCTGATCGTCTCCGTCCGGGACAGCCGGGTGGCCATCAGTATGGAGATGGCCCGGCGGATATTCGTCTGACAGCGCGGCGGGCAGGCCCAAGAGAGGAAAGGAGAGAGTGTTATGACGTTGAGACAGGCCCAGGTGGGCCAGACGGTCCGGGTGAAGAAGCTGGAGGGCGAGGGCGCGGTGAAGCGCCGCATCATGGACATGGGCATCACCAAGGGAGAGAGCATCTACGTGCGGAAAGTGGCGCCCCTGGGCGACCCCATCGAGATCACCATCCGGGGCTATGAGCTGAGTCTGCGCAAGGCGGACAGCGAAATGATCGTCGTGGAATGAGATAAGGGAAGGTACTTAAAAATGGCGGAAAAGAACATAACCATTGCCCTTGCCGGCAACCCCAACTGCGGCAAGACTACATTATTCAACGCCCTCACCGGCGCCAGCCAGTACGTGGGCAACTGGCCCGGCGTCACCGTGGAGAAGAAGGAGGGCAAACTCCGCGACCACAGGGACGTGACGGTCACGGACCTGCCGGGCATCTACTCCCTGTCCCCCTACACCCTGGAGGAGGTCGTGGCCCGTAATTACCTCATCCAGGAGCGGCCGGACGTGATACTGAACATCGTTGACGGCACCAACATGGAGCGCAACCTCTACCTCACCACCCAGCTGGTGGAGCTGGGCATCCCTGTGCTGGTGGCCGTGAACATGATGGACGTGGTGCGCAAATCCGGGGACAAGGTGAACGTGAAGGAGCTTTCCAAGGCCCTGGACTGCCAGGTCATGGAGATCTCCGCCCTGAAGGGCGACGGGGTGAAGGCCGCGGCGGACGCCGCCGTGGAGCTGGCCGTCAGCGGCCGGAGGACCGTGCCCCAGCACCGGTTCGCCGGGTGTGTGGAGCACGCCCTGGCCCACATCGAGGAAGTGGCCGTCCACGGTCTGCCCGATGAGCAGCAGCGCTGGTACGCCATAAAGCTCTTCGAGCGGGATGAAAAGGTGGCGCAGCAGTTGGGGCTGGACAGTGCCTCCCTGGCCCACATCGAGCAGGACATAAAAGACTGCGAGCAGGAGATGGACGACGACGCGGAATCCATCATCACCGCCCAGCGGTACGATTACATCGGCTCCATCATCTCCCGGTGCTACACCCGCAAGAGCAAGGAGAAGATGAATGCCTCCGACAAGATCGACCGGGTGGTCACCAACCGGTGGCTGGCTTTGCCCATCTTCGCCTGCGTCATGTTCCTCATCTACGCCATCGCCATGGGCGGCTGGGGCTTCTCCATCGGCACCATGGGCACCGACTGGGCCAATGACGGCCTGTTCGGCGACGGCTGGTTCGTCCCCTTCACGGCGGATAAGGACGCCTGGGAGGAGGACTCCGGCGCCTTCGAGGAGGCCAGCGCCATCATTGAGGCCTACGAGGCCGGCGACGCTGACGCCTACTTCTACGACGACGAGACCGGCGAGACCACGGCGGTGGCTGTGACGGAGGACCTCTACAACGAGGCCCTGACCGTGCCGGAGCCCGACCCCCACGATTACGGCACCTGGGTGCCCGGCATCCCCGTGCTGGCGGAGCGGGCGCTGGATGCCCTTGGCTGCGGCGAGGTGGTCAGTTCCCTGGTCCTGGACGGCATCGTGGGCGGCGTGGGCGCCGTGCTGGGCTTCGTGCCCCAGATGCTGGTGCTGTTCCTGCTGCTGGCGATCCTGGAGGACGTGGGCTACATGGCCCGCGTGGCCTTTATCATGGATAGGCTCTTCCGCCGCTTCGGCCTCTCCGGCAAGAGCTTCATCCCCATGCTGGTTGCCACCGGCTGCGGCGTGCCCGGCATCATGGCATCCCGCACCATCGAGCAGGACCGGGATAGGAAAATGACCATCATGACCACCACCTTCATGCCCTGCGGGGCCAAGATGCCCATCATCGCCCTGTTCGCCGGGGCCCTGTTCGGCGGCTCCGCGTGGGTGGCTACCTCAGCGTTCTTCATTGGCATCGCCGCCGTGGTCATCTCGGGCATCATCCTCAAGAAGACAAAGGTCTTCGCCGGGGAGCCCGCCCCCTTCGTCATGGAGCTGCCCGCCTACCATGCCCCCCAGGCGAAAAATGTCCTGCGGGCCATGTGGGAGCGGGGCTGGAGCTTCATCAAGCGGGCCGGCACCATCATCCTTTTGAGCTCCATCATCCTGTGGTTCCTCCAGGGCTTCGGCATTGAGGACGGTTCCTTCGGCATGGTGGAGGATAATGAGGCCTCCCTTCTCGCGGCCATCGGCGGGGCCATCGCCTTCATCTTCGCCCCCCTGGGCTTCGGCAACTGGCAGGCGACGGTCGCCACCATCACCGGCCTCATCGCCAAGGAGGAGGTGGTCAGCACCCTGCACGTGCTGTACCCCGGGGACCTGACCGCCCAGATCGGCGCGGCCTTCACCGGCGTCACCGCCTACTCCTTCATGATCTTCAACCTGCTGTGCGCCCCCTGCTTCGCGGCCATCGGCG
>CANRMG010000112.1 GCA_947631675.1 uncultured Oscillospiraceae bacterium | reverse complement strand
GGGGCCCTGAGCCTGGAGAAGCTGCCGAAGTCCATGGTGGTCATCGGCGGCGGCGTCATCGGCCTGGAGCTTGCCTGCGCCTACGCGGCCTTCGGCACCAAGATCACGGTGGTGGAGGCATTGGACCACATGCTGCCCATGCTGGACGGCGACCTCACCAAGATCGGCGTCAAGCACATGAAGGGCATGGGCATGGAATTCAATCTGGAGTGCCCGGTCCAGTCCGTGGAGCCCTCTCCCGTGGGCGCCAAGGTGGTATGCAAGAACAAGGCCGGCGAGACCGTTTCCTTCGAGGCGGAGAAGGTGCTGGTGGCCATCGGCCGCCGGGCCAATACGGCCAGCCTTGACCTGGACGCCGGCAAGATCGACAACGACCGGGGCCGCATCCTGGTGAACGACCGCATGCAGACCAATCAGCCGGGCGTGTACGCCATCGGCGACTGCGTGTTCGGCCACGCCCAGCTGGCCCACACCGCCTCCGCCATGGGCGAGGTGGCGGCCGAGAACATCATGGGGCTGGACGCGCTGTACGATGAAAAGACCAACCCCACCTGCGTGTACATCGAGCCGGAGGCCGCCTCCGTGGGTCTCACCGAGGAGCAGTGCAAGGCCAAGGGCATCGACTACAAGGTGGGCAAGTTCCCCATGAGCGCCAACGGCAAGGCGCTGATCATCAACGGCGGCGAGGGTCTTGTAAAGATCATCGCTGGGAAGGAATACGGCGAGATTTTGGGCATGCACATCATCGGGCCCAGGGCTACGGACCTGATCGCCGAGGGCGCTCTGGCCATCGGCGAGGAGATGACCTTGGACGAGATCATCGCCACCATCCACTCCCACCCCACCGTCACCGAGACGCTGCGGGAGGCCGCCCTGCACGCGGAAAAGCGCGCCATCCACACCCCCAACAAATAAACACCCATTCGGAAGGGCCCGAAGCGCAACACCTTCGGGCCCTTATTCTAAAACATGCCTATCCCGGCCCCCGGGGCCGCGAACATATAAGACTTATACCGAAAGGGAGGAGACACATGAACGGCACCATGCGCGGCATCTGCAAGATGACCGCCGGGCCCGGCTACGAATACCGCACGGACCTGCCCATCCCCCGGATCGGGGACGACGACGTACTGATGGAGGTCCGGGCCAGCGCCATCTGCGGCACGGACATGCACATCTTGGCCTGGAACGAGTGGGCGTCCACCCGGATGAAGGAGCTGCCCATCGTCTTTGGCCACGAGACCGCCGGCGAGGTGGTGGAGGTGGGCAAGAACGTCACCGGCCTGAAGGTAGGCGACCGCATCAGCGTGGAGACCCACATCCCCTGCAACGACTGCTTCCAGTGCCGCAGCGGCCGCAGGCACATCTGCGAGAACATGAAGATCTTCGGCGTCACGGTGCCCGGCGCCTTCACCGAATACGCCCCCGTGCCGGCCCAGTGCGCCGTGCCTCTGGCAGACGGCGTCACCTATGAGATGGGCGCCATGCTGGAGGCCATGGGCGCAGGTGTCCATGGCGTGGAGCGGGCCGAGGTGCAGGGCAAGACCGTCCTGGTCAGCGGCTGCGGCCCCATCGGCCTGATGGCCATCGGCGCCTGCCGGGTCCACGGGGCGAAAAAGATCATCGCCTGCGACCTCTTTGACGAGAAGCTGGCCTTGGCAAAGACCATGGGGGCGGACGTCACCGTCAACAGCGGCAGGGAGGACGTCGTTCAGGCGGTCCTGGCCGAGACATCCGGCCACGGGGCCGACGCCGCCGTGGACATCAGCGGCAGCGGCCGGGCCATCGTGTCGGGGCTCAAAAGCCTTCGCAAGGGCGGCATCCTCGTCTCCGTGGGCCTGCCCGACGGGGAGATACCCATAAACCTCACCGAGGACATCATCTACCGGGAGATCACCTACACCGGCATCTCCGGCCGGCTCATGTTCGAGACCTGGGACGACTGCATGCGCATCCTGCAAAGCCCCGGCTTCTCCCTGGCCCCCGCCACCGGCGGCACGTATCCTCTGGAGCAGTTCGACCAGGCCATCGCCGCCATCCAGGCCGGCGCGCCGGGCAAGATGCTCCTCATCCCCTGACTATACCTGAATCGAATTGGAGGGACCGACTATGCAATACGAAGCGGCATTTCTCAAGCAGCTGCACAAAGACCTCCTGGAGACGCGGCTCCTGGAGGAAAAGCTCTGCGACCTGTACGCCCAGGGGCGCGTCCCCGGCCACGTCCACAGCGGCGTGGGCCAGGAGGCCACCTACGTGGGCGCCCTGTCCACCCGGCAGAAGGGGGACTATTTCAAGCTGACCCACCGCCCCATCTCCATGCCCTGGATGCTGGGCACGGACCTGGACATGTTCTTCGGCGAGCTGCTGGCCAAAAAGACCGGCAACTCCGGCGGCCGGGGCGGCAGCCTCCACATTGGCGAGCTGCGCACCGGCGTGCTGGGCATGTCCGGCACCCTGGGCTGCGACACCGGCGTGGCCGTGGGCGCTGCGCTGACCATCGACATGGAGCAGCGGCCCAACATCGTGTACATGTTCATGGGCGACGGCACCTCCAGCCGGGGGCCGGTCTATGAGGCCATGAACCTGGCGGCGGCCTGGAAGCTGCCGGTGCTGTTCATATGCGAGAACAACGGCTTTGCCATCTCCACCCCCGCCTCCACCACCATCCCCGTGCCCAACGCCCTGGCGGACCGGGCGGCGGGCTACAGCATGCCCTCGGAGGTAGCGGACGGCACAGACGTGCTGGACGTATACCGGGCGGCGAAGAAGATGAGCGACTACGTCCGCGCCGGCAACGGCCCCGCCGTGCTGGAGTGCAAGGACTACCGCTGGCGCGGCCACTTCGAGGGCGACCAGTGCGCCTACCGTGACCCGGAGGTTACCAAGGAGTGGGTGGAGAACCACGACTGCGTGAAGAACCTGGAGACCATGCTGGTGAACGAAGGCGTCCTGACCGAGGGCGAGCTCACCAAAATGCGCCAGGATTTCGACGGGCTGATGGAGACCGCCATCGCCCACGCCGAGGCCGCCCCCGCCATGACGGCGGAGGAGATCTTCGACGGGCTCTACGCCTGACCTGAGAGGAGGAACAGCAACATGAAAGTCACCTACGCCAAAGCCATCGGCGACGCCCTCAAGGAGGAGATGCGCCGGGACGAAAAAGTCCTCATCTACGGCGAGGACGTGGCCCAGTTCGGCAACATATTCGGCATCACCCGGGGCATGCTGGAGGAATTCGGCCCCAAGCGGGTGCGCAACACCCCCATCGCGGAGACCGCCATCGTGGCCACCGCCGCCGGCGCGGCCATGACAGGCCTGCGCCCCTGCGTGGAGCTGATGTACGCAGACTTCACCATGGTCGCCTTCACCGAGATATTCCACGTGGTCAGCAAGTGGCGCTATATGCACGGGCCGGAGTACAAGCTGCCTCTGGTCATCCGCTGCGCCGAGGGCTGCGCCAACGGCGCCGGCGCGGAGCACTCCAACGTGACGGAGAGCCTGTTTATGCACGCGCCGGGGCTGACCATCATCACCCCCTCCTGCGCCTATGACGCCAAGGGGCTTTTGAAATCCGCCATCCGCTCCGACAACCCGGTGCTGTTCTGCGAGCCCAAGCAGCTGTACCAGGTCAAGCAGGAGATCGACGACGAGCTCTACAACAGCGACTACACCATCCCCATCGGCAAGGCGGACGTAAAGCGCCCCGGCCGGGACGTGACCGTGGTGGCCATCGGCCTGATGGTGCCCCGGGCGCTGGAGGCGGCGGACATCCTGGCCAAGGAGGGCATCGAGCTGGAGGTCATCGACCCCCGGACCCTGGCCCCTCTGGACACCGAGACCATCTACGCCTCCCTGGCCAAGACCCACCGGGCCGCCATCGTGGAGGAGGGCAACAAGACCTCCGGCGTGGGCGCGGAGCTGGCCGCCCGCTTCCAGGAGGAGCAGTACGACGAGCTGGACGGCCCCATCGCCCGCATCGCCGCGCTGGACGTGCCCATGCCCTACAACATCCCCATGGAGAAGACCGCCGTGCCCTCCGTGGAGAGGATATGCGCTTCCATCCGCGCCATGTTTTGAGCCGGGAAAGGAGAACATGACTCATGCGTACTGACATCGTCATGCCCAAGGCCGGCCTCACCATGATCGAGGGCACCATCGGCCAGTGGCTGGCCGCCGAGGGCGACCTGGTCCAGAAGGGCCAGGCCATCATGGAATACGAAAACGAGAAGAACACCATCCAATACGAGACCGTCCACGGAGGATACTTGCATATCCTGGCCGCCGAGGGCGACACCGTGGCCGTAGGCGAGCCCATCGCCGTGGTCACGGACACCAAAGAGGAATACGACGCCCTGGTGGGCGGCGCTGCTCCTGCCCCGGCCGCCGCAGCCGAGGCGCCCGCAGCCTCTCCCATCCCCGCCCCCGCGGCGGAGGACCCGGCCCGGAAGGGCGGGCGGCATTTCCGCGCCACGGGCCTGGCCCGGAAGATGGCCCGGCAGGCGGGTGTGGACCTGGCGGACGTGACCGCCACCGGCGGCCCCGACGGCCGGCGCATCACCGCCAAGGACGTGGCCGCCCATATCGAGGCCCGGAAGGCCGCCCCCGCTGCCGCCCCGGCCATGACCGCCCCTGCGGCGGAGGACGTGGTCACGGCCATCCCCTGGACCGGCGTGCGCAAGACCATCGCAAAAAATATGTACAATAGCCTCCAGGGCACCGCCCAGTGCACCGCCATGTGCGAGATCGACGCCACGGACCTGCTGGCCCTGCGGCAGAAGCTGGTAGCCGGCCAGGAATATCTGGGCTGCAAGATCACCGTGAACGACCTTCTGTGCGCCGCCGTGTGCAAGGTGGTGAAGAAATACCCCACCCTCAACGGCACCTTCGACGGCAAGACCTTTTATTCCCACTCCCACGTGCAGCTTTCTCTCGCCGTGGCCACCGAAGGCGGGCTCATGGTCCCGGTGATCAAAAACGCCGACACCCTCTCCCTCACCCAGCTCAGCGCCGCGGCCAGGGACCTGGGCGCCCGGGCCAGGGAGAAAAAGCTGAAAAACGGCGAGCAGGGCTGCGGCACCGTCACGGTGTCCAACGTGGGCATGTTCCCCATCGACATGTCCACCCCCATCCTGAACGCCCCGGAGGTGCTCATCTTCGGCTTCGGCCGGACGGTGAAGAAGCCCCGGTACGTGGCCGACGGGACCCTGGCGCCCCGGGACATGATGCAGATGTACCTGACCTTCGACCACCAAGTGGTGGACGGTCAGGCCGTGGGGAACCTGTTCAGGGACATGCAGTACCTTCTGGAAAACCCCCATCTCATCACCGTATAAACCATAAGAAAAGCGCCTCCGGCACATGCCGGAGGCGCTTTTTTGTTTTGCTGGTCAGTACTGCTCCACGTCTTGGAGGGCGTCGTAGCCCTCCTCGCCGGTGCGTACCTTCACCACGTTCTCCACGTCGTAGACGAATATCTTGCCGTCGCCGATGTGGCCGGTGTACAGGACCTTCTTCGCCGTCTCGATGACCGTGCGGACCGGGACCTTGCTCACCACGATCTCCACCTGGATCCGAGGCAGGAGGGTGATGTCCTGGACAACGCCGCGGTAGTACTCCGGCTTGCCCTTCTGGATGCCGCAGCCCATGACGTTGGTCACCGTCATGCCGGTGATGCCGATGTCCAGCATAGCCGCTTTCAGGGCCTCGAACTTCTCCATATGCAGCAGGATGGTCACGTTGGACATCTTCACCGCCCCGTCGGAGGCCACGGGCTTGGGCGAGCGCACCTGCACCGGCACCGCGTCGTCTATGGGCGCGGCGGGCACGTCGCCGGGGGCGCTCTCCCCCGCCGTCATCATGGCGGGCATGCCCAGCGCCGGCATGAAGTCGGCGTAGGCGCTGACGAGGCCGTGCTCCGTGATGTCCAGACCCTTCAGCTCCTCCTCCTCACTGACCCGCAGACCCAATGTGGCCTTCAGGATGAGGAAGAAGATGGTGATGGTCACGGCCGTCCAGGCGATGACTGTCGCGATGCCGAGAAGCTGGATGCCCAGAAGCTTGAACCCGCCGCCGTAGAACAGGCCCACAAGGCTGTCGTTGCCCGGGGCGGAGGTGGTGGCGAACAGGCCCACGGCGATGCCGCCCCAGATGCCGTTGCAGCAGTGGACCGCCACGGCGCCCACGGGGTCGTCGATGCGCAGCTT
>CANRMG010000111.1 GCA_947631675.1 uncultured Oscillospiraceae bacterium | reverse complement strand
GACCTGCACCCCGGCGACAAGGAGGCGGAGGCCCGCTTCAAGGAGGCCAACGAGGCCTACGCCGTGCTGTCCGACCCGGACAAGAAGGCCAAGTATGACCAGTTCGGCTTCGCCGGCGTGGACCCCAACTTCGCTGCCAATGCCGGCGGCTTCACCGGGGACTTCGGGGACCTGGGCGACATCTTCGGGGACATTTTCGGCGGCTTCGGGGGCTTTGGCGGCTTCGGCGGAGCCCGGCAGGCCAGCCGCACCGGTCCCCGCCGGGGCGAGAGCCTGCGGGCCCGGCTGGCCATCTCCTTCGAGGAGGCGGCCTTCGGCTGCAAGAAGGACATCAACATCACCCGGGTGGACCAGTGCCCGGACTGCAAGGGCACCGGCTGCGCCGCCGGCACCACGCCGGAGATATGCCCCGACTGCCGGGGCACCGGCACGGTGATGCGCCAGCAGCGGACCCCCTTCGGCATGATGCAGTCCTCCGGCCCCTGCCCCAAGTGCGGCGGCTCCGGCCGGATCATCCACTCCCCCTGCGCCAAGTGCCGGGGGGCGGGCTCCATCCGGGCCCAGAAGAAGCTGAACGTGACCATCCCCGCGGGCATCGACGACGGGGAGACCGTCTCCCTGAAGGGCCAGGGCAATGCCGGAGCCAACGGCGGCCCCGCCGGGGATCTGCTGGTGACGGTGCAGGTGCGGCCCAGCCCCACCTTCCAGCGGGAGGGCACCAACATCTACACCACCGCTTCCATCAGCTTCGTCCAAGCGGCCCTGGGAACGGAGATCCAGGTGCCCACCCTGGACGGCCAGGTATCGCTGAACATACCCGAGGGCACCCAGACCGGCAGCGTGTTCCGCCTGCGGGGCAAGGGCGTGCCCAGCCTGCGCACGGGGCTCAAGGGCGACCAGTTCGTGACCGTGGAGCTGACCACCCCCAAGAACATGAGCCACCGGCAGAAGGAGCTTTTGCAGGAGTTTGCGGAGCTGGCCGGGGAGAAGGCCGGCGGCAAGCGGAAAAAGCGGTTTTAAGGAAACATTCGCTTGATTTTTACCGGGAGCATTGCGATGCTCCCGGTTTTGGTATATAATAACTATGTACGTTCACGCACGGAAAAAGGAAACGCCTTATGACGGTACGCGACATGTTTTCCAACCTTACGATCATTTTCCCGCTGGCAGTGGCCCTGGGCATCCTGCTCTGGTGCTGGCGGTGGGTGAGCATACACAACAGAACAAAACTGACCGGCCCCCGGGAGGGCCTTCCCGCCCCGGACCGGGCCATGAGGAAGGCGGATTGGATCGCCCTGGGCGTCCTGACGGCGGTCTATGCAGTGGTGGCCTTCGTGGGCCTGGGCTCCACCAAGGCGCCCCAGAGCTTCCTCCACTATGAGCAGGGCAACACCTACGCCCAGCTGGAACTGGCCCAGCCCCAGTATGTCACCGGCATCCGGTATTACTCGGGCCTGTGCACGGCGGACTATCAGCTGCAGTTTTCCATGGACGGGGAGAACTGGATCGACCAGGTGAAGGAGGACGGCACCTCCGGCATGACCCAGCAGTACACCCAGCTCTTCCGCTGGAACGACGCCATCCTCAACGCCGACCGGGGCCAGGTCCGGTATATCCGCATCATCTCCGGCGGGGAGGAATACCTGGGCGAGGTGGCCATATACGGGGAGGACGGCCGGCTCATAGACGCCGCGGACATCATCGCCGCCCCGGGCTGCGAGGGGCTCCTGGACGAGCAGGACGTGATACCCGGCGCCTACAGCTACAAAAACGGCACCTACTTCGACGAGATATACTTCGCCCGCACGGCCCTGGAGCACATCCAGGAGCGCTGGCCCTATGAGATCACCCACCCGCCCATGGGCAAGATGATCCTGTCCCTGGGCATCCGGCTGTTCGGCATGACCCCCTTCGGCTGGCGGTTCATGGGCACATTGTTCGGCGTGCTGATGCTGCCGCTTTTGTACCTGCTCTTAAAGCGCATGTTCGGGTATCTGCCCGTGGCCCTGGCGGGCAGCACCCTGTTCGCCTTCGACTTCATGCACTTCACCCAGTCCAGGATCGCCACCATCGACTCCTACGCGGTGTTCTTCATCCTCCTGATGAACCTGTTCATGTACATGTGGCTGACAGAGCCGCCGGCGCGGGAGAGAAAGCGCCTTCTGTGGCTGGGCCTGGCGGGCCTGAGCTTCGGCTTCGGCGCGGCCACCAAGTGGGTGTGCATCTACGCGGGAGCGGGCCTGGGCGCGGTGTGGCTCACGTACTGGGCCGTCCGCTTCGTCCGGGAGAGGAAGGCTGTCCTGCGGGAGTTTCTTCACAACGTGGGCTGGTGCCTCATCCTCTTCGTGCTGGTGCCCTGCGCCGTGTACTACTGCAGCTACTGGGCTTACGGCCCCAGCCAGGGGGCGGACGGGCCCTGGCGCTGGTTCTCCCCCACGTACCTGAAGGTGGTGCTGGACAACCAGACCTATATGTGGAATTACCACTCCGACCTGGTGGCCACCCATCCCTATGCCTCCAGGTGGTACCAGTGGCTGTTCGACGTCCGGCCCATCCTCTACTACATGGAGAATCCCGGCGCGGGCACCACGGTCCGCTTCGCCGCGTTCAATAACCCCATGGTCGCCTGGGGCGGCCTGGCCGCCATGGCGGGCATGATCTGGCTGGCGGTGAAGGAGAAGGACGAGAGGGCCGTGTTCATCCTGATCGGCTACCTGGCCAACCTCCTTCCCTGGGTGCTGGTGAGCCGGCTCACCTTCGCCTACCACTATTTCCCCAGCACGGTGTTTTTGGTCCTGGCCGTCAGCCATATCTTCGCGGACCTGTACCGCCGGGACGAGCGCTGGCTCACATCGGTGGGCGGCTTCACCGGCGCGTCCGTGGGACTTTTCTGCCTGTTCTATCCGGTGCTGGCCGGCACTGAGGTGAGCATCCGATACTGCCAGGTGTTCCTGAAGTGGTTCACCGACGCATGGCCGTTTTGACCGGCCGCCGCGGCTGCGGGGCCGGATGAAAGATACTATCCCCATCTGAAAAGGAGAACGATACCATGATCGCTATCGCATCGGACCACGCGGGCTATACCCTGAAACAGCTCATCATCGACCATCTGAAGGAGCGGGACATCCCCGTGGAGGACCTGGGCTGCGGTGGCGAGCGGGTGGATTACCCCGCCTACGCCGAGAAGCTCTGCCGGGCCGTGGTGGAGGGCACGTATGAACGGGGCATCCTGGTCTGCGGCACGGGCATCGGCATGTCCATCGCCGCCAACAAAATCCCCGGCATCCGGGCGGCCCTGTGCGGGGACTGCTTCTCCGCGGAGATGAGCCGCCAGCACAACGACGCCAATGTCCTCTGCCTGGGCGGGCGCGTGGTGGGCCCGGAGCTTGCCCTGCGCATCGTGGACACCTATCTGGACACCGGCTTCTCCCACGGGGAGAGCCATACCCGGCGCATCGCCATGATAAAAGATCTGGAGAAATAAATGCCCTACCGTCCCAAGGACATATACAGGGGCCGCCGTAAATTCAAGGTGCCCCTGAACATATTCCTGTTCGTGGTGGCGCTGATTTTGGTCAGCGCCGTGGCGCTGTTCTATTTTTTGCAGCAGTACGCGGTCTACGACACGGACGGGGCCCACTTGGAGCTGCCCTTCGGGAAAAAGGACGAGCCCGCCCCGGAGGAGGCAGTGGGACCCACGCCCCAGGCCACCTTTGAGCCGGTGGCGGTGGAGATCATCTGGGAGGACCCGGACTTCGAGGACGTGGACATGGGCGGCTGGGAGGATCTAAAGCCCATCCAGGGCCGGTTCATCTCCTACAGCGAGGTGGTCAGCGGCCTGGAGGGGGCCGTTTCCTCCGTGGTCAACGACGCCTACTATAACGCCGCCGTGCTGCAGGTGAAGGACAGCGCCGGGCAGCTTGCCTGGAACTCCGGCACGGCCACGGCCCTCTCCTACGGCACCTACGGCGCCACGGATCTGACCGGCGCCATCGAGGCCCTGCACGGGGCGGGGAAGACCGCCATCGCCCAGATCAGCTGCTTTACCGACGCGCTGCTCGCCCAGCGGAACTGGACCGTGGCGCTGGTAAGGAACGGCGTGTCCTATCAGGACGGGAACGGCCGGTCCTGGGTGGACCCCTATAACCAGACCGTCCGGACCTATATCACGGACCTGGCCGTGGAGCTGGCGAACATGGGCTTCGACGAGATCGTCCTGGCGGACCTGGAGCACCCGGTGGCCGACGGGGACGCCCCCTTTACCTACACCACGGAGCTTCGCACCAGCCCCGATCCCGTGGTGGCGGTGTGCCAGATGGGCCGGCGTGTGGCGGCGGCCCTGGAGGGCACGGGCGCGGCGGTGTCCGTGCGCCTGAACGATACCAGCCTCCGCCAGGGGCTGGGGGCCCAGACGGGCCAGGACATCTCCATCTTCTGGCGGCTGTTCGCCCGGCTCTATTGCCCCACCGGCCCGGATGTGCTGGCCAACGACATGGAGCTGGCCATCGATAAGATGAACGACGGCGATAAGGACGTGCGCTTCGTGCCCGTCACCTACGCCATCCCCGACGTGTGCGACTCCTGTGTGATCGCGGGCTGAAAAGAGAAACAGGCGCCCGCCCTGTCCGAGAGGATGGGGCGGGTTTTTCGCGGGAAAACTAAAAATACGTGCAAGAAATTTATATAAATCGCTTGACAAAGTTTATATAGAGCGGTAGAATGTTATGCGAGGTGAGAGACAATGAAAAAGACCCTGTACAGCCTGATGCTCTCCGACGACGTGGTCCGGGCCGTGGATGCCCTGGCCCATCGGATGGGCACCAACCGCTCGGCCCTGGTGAACCAGATCCTGGCCGAGTACACGGATATGGTGACGCCGGAGCGCCGGGTCCAGGATATCTTCCGCCAGATCGGAGAGATATTGGGCGCGGACACGGACCTGGTGCCCTTCGTGGCCCCCAACGCCATGACCATGAGCATGAAATCCAGCCTCCAGTACCGCTACCGGCCCACGGTGAAGTACTCCGTGGAGCTGTACCGGGACCGGGAGGGCGCCATGGGAGAGCTGGCGGTGGTGTTCCGCACCCAGTCCCAGGAGCTTCTGGACGCCATGGGCGATTTCTTCCGGCTGTGGAAAGAGGTGGAGGACGAGCTGGTGGCGGCCTATCACCCCGTGCCGGTGGAATACGCCCTGTACCCCGGCCGGTTCACCCGCACCCTGGATCTGCCGGGTCGGCGGGATTACGCCACCGCCGACGTGGCCGCGGCCATCAGCGCCTACGTGCAGCTTTTTGATAGGCTCATGAAGGGGTATCTGGCCGGGAACATGGCCCCCCGGGACGTGGAGGGCGAGTATATCGCCTGGCTCCGGGCGGGGAATGTGATATTGTAATGCGCCTAACGTGCGGCTGGATAAGGCGCTCCCTGCGTCGACAGCATCCCCGGCAAACGTCTTCGCTGCGCTCAGCAATATTTGCTCGGGGACGCTGCCTCCTTGGAGCGCCGTCGGCGGGCGGCCCTCACCAGCCTGACGCGCGGACAGAACCGGCAGTGCGCCTGCTTGGCACATTGTTGAGCGAAGCGAAACGGTGCGCAGGTGTACTGTCGGGCTGTGCCGCGCTATGCCAACACTGGAATGGCCGGCCGCGCTTTGCTGTCGACGCAGGGAGCGCCATAGCATAGCGAGAAGTATTTTTCAAAAGGAAGTGACCTGTCATGAACAGCGACAAGCTGACACAGAAGACCATAGAGACCATCAACAACGCCACCGCCATGGCCCGGGAGAACGACAACCAGTACGTTACGGCGGAGCACCTCTTTTACGCCCTGTTGGACGCGGACGGGGGGCTCATCCCCACCCTCTTCGGCCGCATGGGCGTGGACTGCGACGGCGTTCTCGCGGCCCTGGACAGCGCCATAAGCAAGCTGCCCAAGGTCCAGGGGGCCCAGAGCGTGTACCCCTCCAACGAGTTCGGCAAAATTATAGACTTCGCCCAGAAGGTGGCGGCCCAGCTCAAAGATGAGTACGTGTCCGTGGAACACCTGATGCTGGGCATCTTCGCCCACCCCACCCCCGCCATCCGGGACATCCTGCGGCAGTATAATGTGACGAAGGACGGCTTCACCGCGGAGCTTGCCAAAGTCAAGACCGGCCACGTCACCACCGACAGCCCGGAGGACACCTACGACGCCCTTCAAAAGTACGGCACCGACCTGGTCCAGCGGGCCCGGGATAACGAACTGGACCCGGTGATCGGCCGGG
>CANRMG010000110.1 GCA_947631675.1 uncultured Oscillospiraceae bacterium | reverse complement strand
CAGCCCGCCGGCGCAGAAAGCGCAGCAAACACTAAACGAGAGACACCGGATGGTCAATGACCATCCGGTGTCTTTATGCTGCGCAAAAGTGCCAATCATTTTTTCTTCACCGCGAACCGGTCGAAGCACGCCAGCATAGCGGGCAGCACGAACAGGATCAGCAGTATGGCCACCAGCGAGCCGATAGAGAGGGTCCGGCACACTTGGGCGACGAAGGAGTCCGCGAAAAACCCCAGCACGGCCAGCACCAGCACCAGTATGGAGCCGGAGGTCATGATGGTGTGGATGGAGCCGTCATAGGCCGCCTTCAGCGCGTCGGGCCGCTCCAGCGTCCGCCGCGCCTGGCGGTAATAGGTGCTGAACACGATGCCGTAGTCGATGGTGGCGCCCATGAGGATGCTCTGCACGATCAGCAGGGCCAGATAGTACATGGACCCGCCGAAAAGGCCGATCACCGTCACGGTGATATACACGCCGCACTGCACCAGCAGCGTCAGCAGCGCCGGGACCGCCAGGCTCCGGAAGGTCAGCAGCACCACCAGGAAGATGGCGGCGGCGGTGACGAGAGAGATGGTCCGGTACTCCCCGGCGAAGCTGGCGTCCATCTCATAGACCATGGCCGATGTGCCCACCAGGTAGGAGGGCCCCTGCAAATGCTCCCGGCGGGCGCCGTCCAGCTTTTCCATGAAGGCCGCGGTCTCCTCCGATTCCTCCGGGTAGTCCGTGGTGAAGATCAGCCGGCCGTAGCCGCCGCTTTTCAGCTGTCCGGCGGCCTCGTTCAGCTGGTCCCTGGCGCCCGCGAGGCGCTGGGCCGTCCCGCCGTCGAGGAAAGCCGCGAAGCGTCCGCTCTCCAGCACATCGCCGCAGAGGTAGTCGAGAAGCTGGGGGATGGTCATGGTCTGCCCCTCGTCCAGCAGGTAGATAGAGCCATAACAGAGGTACAAAAGCTCCATCTGCTCCGGGCTGACCCCCTCCGAGAAGCTGCTCAGCATGGCGGCCATCTCCGCCGCGGTCATGGGCGCGGCCAACGCCGCGGGGTCGGAAAACTGCCCCATGAGCCCGATGCTTTGGAGCATGCTCTCATCCAGAAATGCCGCCAGGCGCGGGTCCGTCATCACATCCTTCTGGAGGAAGACACCAAATTCCCCTACGGTCATAGGGGGGTATTCGCCGCCGCTCTGATAGTCATAATAGAGCATACGCACAAGGCCCTCATCCAGTCCGGCGCCCCCGTCCATAGCCGACAGCGCCCGGGCCATGTCCGCGGCGTCGTAGCTCTGGCCCAGGGTGTTGGCGTAGCCCGTGAGGGACAGGATGTGTTCGTCCCCCTCCATGGCGGCGATGAGGGCCGGAACGTTTTCCTCGTCCTCGTCGCCGTACACCAGTACAACGGTATTTTCCTTGCCGAACACCTCCGAGATGGGGTCGGCCGTGCCCTCGGTGAAGGTGATCCGGGTGCCGCTCTGGAGGATATAGAATCCCACCAGCAGGGCCGCGAACAGGACGGGCATGACGTACCGGGCCTTATTGCTGGCCCTGGCGGCCAGGCCCATGGGGATGCAGGGCGCGGCCTTGCGGCTTTTCTCGATGCCCTTATCGCAGGCCAGGATCAGCGCGGGCAGCACGGTGAACACGCACAGCATGCTGAAAAAGACGCCCTTCGCCAGCACGATGGCCAGCTCCGGCCCCATTTTGAAGGAGAGGAGCACCAGCGCCAAAAGCCCCACCACCGTGGTGAGGGAGCTGGAGACGATGGAGGCGAAGGCCCCCGACAGGGCGTTTTTCATGGCCTGAGTCCTGTCGGGCGAGAGCGCCTTCTCCTGCCGGTAGCGGTTCATCAGGATGATGGAGTAGTCCATGGACAGCACCAGCTGGATGATGGGGCCGATGGAGGCGGTGGTCTCCGAGACGTAGGGGAAGATGATGTTGGAGCCCAGGTTTATCACGATGGCCACGCCGATGGTGGCCAGAAACAGCACCGGCTCCAGCCAGGACCGGCTCATGATGACCAGGATCACCAGGGCCAGGGAGGCGGCCCCGGCCAGCAGCCGGAAGGTCACCTTCGTGGGCTGCACGTCGTTGCTGCGCCATACCATGTCATAGCCGGGAAAGCCCTGCCCGACGGCGTCCTCGACGGCCTGCTCCTCCGCCGTGCCGTAGTCATAAGCGGTGCTGACGACGAAAAGCGTGTGCCCGTCCTTATTGTACGCCTCGCTGTCCGGCTCGTACGCCACGGCGCTCACGTCGGGGATGGCCGCCAGCTTCTCCCGGACGGCAGCGGCATCCCCCTCGTCCAAACCGTCAAACATCACCCGGATGGAGGCCTCCTCGCCGGGGAAAGTCTCTTCCATGAGGTCCAATCCCTGGCGCATATTGGAGTCCTCCGGCAGGTACTTCGTCAGGTCCCGGTTGGTCTCCAGCCCCGCCGCGAGAAAGGCGCACACCAGCGCCGCCGCCAGCATGACCGCCAGCAGGGCGTACCGCCTGTTCACCAAAAAATCGGCCGTCTTTTTCATTGCGCACACATCCCAGCTTGATTTTTAGTAGTGATCAAATTATAATGAACATGTGTTGGCAAAACAACCGGCAGATGATTAAACAATGGACCGTTTCTCAACATTCCGGCGGTTCGTGTTGTTTTTTCACAAATAATTTACAAATTAAGGAAGTGCGCCATGGAGAAAAAAGAGGACCGCCGCGTGACCATGACCAAGCGGCTTTTGAAGGACGCTCTGATCGAGCTGCTGCGCCAGCAGAGCATCTACCAGATCTCCATCCGGGAGCTGTGCCAGCGGGCGGACGTGAACCGGACCACGTTTTATAAATACTATGGCAGCCAATTCGACCTGCTGGCCGACATGGAGGACGACATCGTCGCCTTCGTCAACAGCACCGTGACGCAGCATGAGACCAGCCCGGAGCGGATCATCCGGGCTACCTGCGATTACCTGGAGGAGAATCTGGAGTTCGCCCGGCTGATCATCAACAACAACATCGACCCCGCCTTCCCCCAGCGGGTGTTCTCCTCCGAGGTGCTCCAGGGGATCGTGCGGAAGAATTACCTTCGGACCCACGACGAGGCGGAGGTGGAGTATCTGTACAACTTCATCACCTACGGGGCGTTCCGCATGGTCAGCCTGTGGCTGAACAAGGAGGAGCGGGAGCCGCCGGAAAAGCTGGCTCGGCTCTTCATCCAGATGGCGATGTGAGCCACAGACGAAAAGAAGGACACGCTTTTGCGTGTCCTTTTTTTATGTTTCGCCGGGCTTACCGGTGGCTCTGGCCATCGCCCCACAGGCCCGTGGCGGCGCTATAGCTGCCCCAGGCCGTTGTATAGGTGCACAGGCCCTGGGAGCCGTACTTGGGGCTGAAATAGCCCGTGCCGGCAGCGGTATAGGTCTGCTGCCAGCCGGTGAGCATCTTGCCGATCTCGCCGTTGGCGTTGGTGGTCTGGAGCATATACCAGGCCTTGCCGCCCTTGAGGTCGTCCAGGTACTGGAACCCAGTGAGCAGCTTGCCCGTGGCGTCGGCGTAGTACCAGTTGTTTGCCCACTTGCTGGCGCCGTCGGCGAAGCCCACCCAATAATCGCCCTTGCGCACATAGTCCTTGAAGTAGTAATAATCTCCCGTCTCCGGCACATACCGCCAGCCGGTGCCGCCTGCCGGCGGCTGGATATCCGGGTCCTCAGGGGCAGGGGTGGTGTCGGGGGGAGGGGTGGTGTCGGTGCCGGTGTCGTCCTCCTCCGGGATGTCCGTGGGGGTCGCGTCCACCAGGGCGATGCCGTCCGGCGGGACGGGGGCGTCCCCGGCCGCCGCCCGGGCGCCGGTGCCTGCCGCGAACACGGGCAGCACGAATACCATCGCCGCCAGCCCGGCCAGGATCCCGGTGATCAGCTTTTTCATATCTTTCTCCTTTGCGCGGAAGCTTTCGCGCTGATTATACCCGCATTTCGGGAGACCGTCAACGCCCAGGATCTGGAAGCATCACCGGACGGCGAAGCGGTAGCTCGTCTCGGTGTGGGCCTTCACGCCCGCCCGCAGCACCGGAGAGGGGAAGGTCCAGCAGTTCATGGCGTTGGGGAACAGCTGGGTCTCCAGGCACACCGCCCCGTGCACGCCCATGGGCTTTCCGCCCTTGCCCTTGCGCTCGCCAAGGCCGTTGGAGGTATAAAACTGGATGCCGGGCATGTCCGTCTTTATGGTCATCTCCACGCCGCTCTCGGCGCTAAAAAGCACCGCGGCGGTCTGGCCGGAAAGGACGTAGTTGTGGTCGTAGCCGTTGCCGCAGCGAAGCTGCTCACAGTCCGCGCCCAGGTCCCGGCCGATGATCTTCGGCACGCGGAAGTCAAAGGGCGTGCCCTCCACGTCCAGGAGCCTTCCCGTGGGCAGGCAGCCGGGGTCGCTCTCGCAGAAGCGCTCGGCGTTGATCTGAAGCTCATGGTCCAGCACGGAGCCGCCGCCATTGAGGTTGAAGTATGTATGGTTGGCCAGGTTCAGGAGGGTGTCTTTGTCGCACACAGCGTCGTAGGCGATGGTGAATGTCCCGTCCTCCGTGAGGGTATAGGTCACCGTCACGGTCAGGTTCCCGGGGTAGTTCTCCTCCCCGTCGGGAGAAAGGCGGGAGAACACCAGGGCGTCGCCCTTTACGGCGCCGGACCACATGCGCTTGTCGAAGCCCTTCCAGCCGCCGTGAAGGGAGTTTTCCCCGTCGTTTTTCGCCAGGGTATATTCCACGCCGTTCAGGGAGAACCGGGCCCCGCCGATGCGGTTGCCCACCCGGCCGATGGCCGCGCCCAAAAAGCCGTCGCTGGCCTCATACTCCGCCGCAGTGTCGTAGCCCAGGGCCACGTCCGTGAAGCCGCCGGTCTTGTCGGGCACGAGGATGGACTGGACCGCGGCGCCGTAGTCGATGACGGTCACGGCCATGCCATGGCTGTTTTCCAGGGTCCAGGCGGTGACGGGCGTGCCGTCTGCCAGGGTGCCAAAGGGTCTTGACGATGTTTTCATGTGCTATCCTCCTTTTCATTCATCCAGCTTGAGGACCGCCAGAAATGCCTCCGTAGGCAGCTGCACGCTGCCGAGAGAGCGCATCTTCTTCTTGCCCTCCTTCTGCTTTTCCAGAAGCTTCTTCTTGCGGGTGATGTCGCCGCCGTAGCACTTGGCCAGCACGTCTTTGCGAAGGGCCTTCACCGTCTCCCGGGCGATGATCTTCCCGCCGATGGCCGCCTGGATGGGCACCTCGAAAAGCTGTCTGGGGATGTTCTCTTTCAGCTTTTCGCAAAGCCGCCGGGCCCGGGGATAGGCCTTGTCCCGGTGGGCGATGAGGCTCAGGGCGTCCACCGCCTCGCCATTCAGCAAGAGGTCCACCTTCACCAGCTCCGAGGGCTTGTAGCAGGAAAACTCGTAGTCCATGGAGGCGTAGCCCTTCGTCCGGGCCTTGAGGGTGTCGAAAAAGTCGTAGATGATCTCACCCAGGGGCATCTCGTACTTGAGCTCCACCAGCCGCTGGTCCAGATACTGCATGCCCTCGTAGATGCCCCGCCGGTCTTGGCACAGGGGCATGATGTTGCCCACGAACTCGTTGGGGGTGATGATGCTCATCTTCACGAAGGGCTCCCGGGCCTCGGCGATGGCGGACACCTCCGGGTAGTTGTGGGGGTTGTCCACGTATTTGATAGAGCCGTCCGTCATCTCGATCTCATAGATGACCGAGGGCAGGGTGGTCACCAGGTCCAGGTCGAACTCCCGCTCCAGCCGCTCTTGGATGATCTCAAGGTGGAGCATGCCCAAAAAGCCGCACCGGAAACCAAAGCCCAGGGCCACGGAGGATTCCGGCTCGAAGGAGAGGCTGGCGTCGTTCAATTGCAGTTTTTCCAGCGCGTCCCGCAGGTCGGGGTACTTGGACCCGTCCTCGGTGTAGATGCCGCAGTAGACCATGCTCCGGGCGGGCCGGTAGCCGGGCAGGGGCTCCGCCGCAGGATGCTCCGCCCCCGTCACCGTGTCGCCGATGCGGGTGTCCCGGACGTTCTTGATGCTGGCGGTGAAGTAGCCCACCTCCCCGGCGGTGAGAGTGTCGCAAGGCTCCAGGCGGGTGGGCAGAAGGTGGCCCACCTCCACGACCTTATATAGGACGATGACGCCCCGGTAGCTGTCGTACTGGCTGTCGAACACCAGGGCCTTCAAAGGCGCTTTGGGGTCCCCCTGGGGGGCCGGGACGTTGGCGATGATGTCGTCCAGGACGGACTGGATATTGATGCCGTTTTTCGCGGATATTTCCGGCGCGTCCATGGCGGGGATGCCGATGATGTCCTCTATCTCCGCCTTCACCCGGGCGGGGTCCGCCGCGGGCAGATCGATCTTGTTGATAACGGGCAGTATCTCCAGGTCGTGGTCCAGGGCGAGGTAGGTGTTGGCCAGGGTCTGGGCCTCCACGCCCTGGCTGGCGTCCACCACC
>CANRMG010000109.1 GCA_947631675.1 uncultured Oscillospiraceae bacterium | reverse complement strand
CCGAAGGAGAAGTTGCCCAGCATCTCGAAGTAGGTGCCGTGGCGGGCGGTCTTGCCGATGTTCTCGATGTCGCCGGTACGGATGCACTTCTGACAGGTGCAGACCCGGTGGCGGGGCGGCTCCTGCTCCCCGGTGAAGTAGGGCTTCATGGGGGCCATGCCGGAGTTGATGAGCAGCAGGCTCGCGTCGTTCTGGGGGATGAGGGAGAAGCTGGGCAGACGGAGGTGGCCCTTCGTCTCAAAGAAGGCCAGAAACATCTCCCGCAGTTCGTTCACGCCGTATTTCTTTTCCATGTGTTTACCTCTTGTTCTTCTATGCTGAAATAAGGATCGACTCAATAGGGGTGGGCGGCGGCGAAGGCCTGCTGCTCATCATAGCTGGAGAAGAAGGTGGACACGCCGTCCACGGAGTACCAGTACCAGTAGTTGGTGCTGGCCGGGCTCAGCACCGCCTCGATGGAGGCCATGCCGGGGTTGCATATGGGCCCGGGGGGCAGGCCGGTATAGAGGTAGGTGTTATAGGGACTGTCGATCTGCAGGTCGTCCCGGGACAGATCGAAGGTGCTGGTGCCTTTGATATAGTTGATGGTGCTGTCCAGGCCCAGCTCCCAGCCCGCGTTCAGGCGGTTATAGATGACCGAGGCCATGTTCTCCCGCTCGCCCTCGGTGCCGCCGGCCTCCTTCTCGATGAGGGACGCCATGATGACCACGTCGCGGACGGACATGCCCCGCTCGGTAGCCCGGGCCTCCACGTCGTTCTTGGCAAAGCGGGTCTCCGTGTTGTCCAGGAAACGGCTGATGGCCATGACGGCGGGCTCGCCGGCGAAGAATTCATAGGTGTCCGGGAACAGGAAGCCCTCCAGCCGCTCGTCGTCGCCCAGAGGCAGGCCCTCCAGGAAGTCGTAGTCGAACTCGTAGGTCTCCACGGCGTTGTAGAGGTCGGCCTTGGAGCAGACCTTGTTCTCCTCCAGCAGGGAGAAGATCTGTTCGGTGGAGAAGCCCTCCGGGAAGGTGATGGGCACGACCGTCTGGTTCTCGGAGCCGAACTGCATGTTGGTCACCAGGGCCCGGTAGTCGTAGGAGGTCTTCAGGCCGTAGGTGCCCGGGTCGATCTTGATGTTGGCGTGGGAAAATTGGGCGAATAGCTTGAAAAGCCACTTGTACTCGATGATGCCGCTGTTTTTCAGCGCCGTGGCCACCTGGTCGATGTCCACCTTGATGGGCACCTCCACGGGGTCGCCGTTTTCGTCCTCCCGGGTCACCGTGACGGGGTCGTCCGGGCCGGGATCATAGGGCAGGATCTCCACGGTGCCGGTGGCCTCCTCCTTGTTGAGGGCCAGCACGTCCACCGCGCACATCCAGGCGAAGCAGGCCAGCACGATGCTCACCGCGATGACGAACAGCGCGTACATCACGCCGCCGCCCAGGCCGATGCGGCCGTAGCGCCGGAAGCGGATAGGCAGATAGTCCCGCATCTCCGGCAGGTCCTTGGGGTCGGTGTAATCCACCTCGTCCAGCTCGGAGTCGTAGACCAGCATCTGGCCCGGCCGGAGCCGGCGGCCCACCACCGGGGTCTCCGTCATCATCTCGGCCTCGTCCTTCGCCTCGGCGATGATCTCCTTCTTTTCCCGGCGGCTCAGGCGCTTTTTCGTGGCCTTTACAGGCTTCTTTTCCGCCTTTTCCGGGCGGGCGGCGCGCTTCGCCTTCCTGGGCGGGGCGCTCCTGCGGGCGTCTGAACGGCGGCGGCGCGGGGGGACGTCGGAGGGCTCGGGGGCGGCGGAGGCGTAGGCCTCCTCGAAGGTGATGGACCGCTCCTCATAGTCCCCGTCGTCCCCATCCTCCTGGGGCAGATCGCCGTCCTCCGGGTCCAGGAGATCGTCGTATTCGTATTCGTCGTTGGGGGTCTTCGGTGCCATAAAACGCTCCTTTATCTGTCGTCACGCCGAAAGGTCAAGATTCATAGTATGGCGTGGATGGAAACGCGCCGACCGCCGCCGCGCGGGCGCGGCCACGAAATATAAGCGCGGAGAAAGGGAATACGCAATGTTCTATAATAACTCCTACAGCTGGCTCTGGCTCATTATCATCCTGATCCTCCTGTTCTCTGTGGCCGGCGGCTATGGCTGCGGCTGCGGCAACGACAATGGCTGTGGCTGCAGCAACGGCTGCGGCTGCGGCAACTGAGACCGCCTGTCCAATAGAGAGATCAGTCACGTCTTTGGGGCTCTTTTGAGCCCCGCTTTTTTATGAGCACGTCCAGTACGAACAGGGGCAGGAACAATATTCTTTTGCTTCGCCATGGCTGGCGCACCAGCCGGTAGAGCCACTCCAGCCCCCGCCGGCGCCAGCGCTCCGGCGCCCGGGGGACGTCCCCGGCCAGCACGTCCAAGCTCCCGCCCAGGCCGATCATCAGTCCGGCCGGCAGGACCTGCCTGGCCCGGAGCATGAACAGCTCCTGCTTAGGTGAGCCGAGGCAGACGAAGATGAGGCTGGGCCCTGCGGCGGACATCTCCGCCAAAATGGGGGCCGGATCGTCAAAGTAGCCGTCGTGCAGGCCTGCCACAGTCACGGCGGGATATTGCCGGGCGATGGCGTCCGCGGCCCGCTCCGCCACGCCGGGCTTTCCGCCCAGCAGGTATACGGGACCGGGGGTCTTTTCCAGCAGGGCGGTCATCAGGTCAAAACCGGCCACCCGCTCGGGGAGGGGCTGGCCCAGTTGCCTTGAGGCCCAGACGACGCCCACGCCGTCGGCCAGGGTCATGTCCGCCTCCGCCAGGGCCCTTCCCAGGGCCTCATTCTTCCTGGCGGCCCAGACGATCTCCGGATTGGCGGTGCAGATATAGGCGCACCGGCCGCGCTCCGCCAGGGCCAGGGCCCGGTCCAGCGCCTGGGCCATGGTGACGCTGTCAAAGCGCACGCCCAGCACGGTGGAGCTCATAGCTGGGAGAAAACCTCTCCGATGTTGCCCCGGACGATCAGGTCCGCGTCGCCGTCACGGGGCGTCGCGCCCCGGTTCACCAGCACGAGCCTGCTGCCCCGGTAGTAGTTGATGAGGCCCGCCGCCGGATAGACGGCCAGGCTGGTCCCGCCGATGATGAGCATATCCGCGGCGCGGATGTGCATGACGCTGCGCTGAAGGATGTCCTCATCCAGGGGCTCCTCGTACAGCACCACGTCCGGCCGGACGATGCCGCCGCACCCACAGCGGGGGATGCCCTCGCCGTCGTTCACATAGGAGGCGGGATAGGGCTTCCTGCACCGGGCGCAATAGCAGCGGTGGGTGGAGCCATGCAGCTCCAGAACCTCTTTACTGCCCGCGGCCTGGTGGAGCCCGTCGATGTTCTGAGTCAGGATGGCACGGAGCTTACCCTCTTTTTTCCATTGGGCCAGCTTCAGGTGGGCGGCGTTGGGCTTGGCGTCCCGGGCCACCAGCTTTTCCCGGTAGAAGCGGTAGAACTCCGCCGGGTCGCGCTCAAAAAAGCTGTGGGAGATGATGGTCTCCGGGGGGTACTTCCACTTCTGGCTGTACAGCCCGTCCACACTGCGGAAGTCGGGGATGCCGCTCTCCGTGGACACGCCGGCACCGCCGAAAAAGACGATGTTGCTGCTCTCGCCGACCCATTGGCGCAATGTCTCGATGGCCTGATCCATTCCCGCCGCTCCTTTCTGAACTGTAGCCAGAAAATGCCCGTAATAAATCAACTTATTATAGTATATCCCGCCCGGATTTTCAATAAAAACAAGCGCTTGGCGGGGGCAGTCTGGGAAAATTGCCGATAAACGGGGCGAACAGGCGGATATTTTGCGCAAATTGAAATATTTTGGTGGTAATCTCCGAGGGCTTGTGATATAATTATGTAAATCAAATCGACCGGCGGGACCGGCGTGCAAAGAAGAGCAGGGAGGAAGAGAAAATGAAGTGTCCCTATTGCGGCTACGGCGAGAGCAAGGTCATCGACTCCCGTCCGGCGGACGAGGGCAGCACCATCCGCCGGCGGCGGGAGTGCCTGATGTGCGGCAAGCGGTTCACCACCTATGAAAAGGTGGAGCGCATGCCCCTGGTGGTGGTGAAGCGGGACGGCAGCCGCCAGACCTTCGACAAGGTGAAGCTGATAAACTCCATGGTGCGGGCCTGCGAGAAGCGGACGGTGCCCCTGGACAAGATCGAGTCCATCGCCGACGGCATCGAGGCGGAACTGCAGAGCGCTCTGGAGCGGGAGGTGTCCACCGCCGAGATCGGCGATATGGTCATGGAGCAGCTGAAGAACGTGGACGAGGTGTCCTACGTCCGCTTTGCCAGCGTCTACCGCCAGTTCAAGGACATCAACACCTTCATGGAGGAATTGACAAAGCTCCTGGGGGATAAGACCGGCGAAAAGGCCTAATGTCTTTCCCAGGGAGACAAGAACACTCCGCCCGCCATGTCCACCGTCATGATATACACGTCCCTGGGGGAGGAGAGCTTGTTTTTCCGAAGCTCCTTTTCCAGCCACTTTTCGTCCCTGCCCAGGATGCGAAGGTTTCTGGACAGCACCCGCCCCTCGTTGATGACGATAAGGGGGTAGCCCGCGTCCTGTGGGGAAAGGCCCATCTGCCCCGCGGTGACGGGCCGGTTTTCCGGCGTGAACACCACGTTCAGCTTCCCGTCCGTCTCCAGAATGGCATACTCCACTTCATTGAGATCCAGCGCGCCTTGGCTGCGCAGCGCCTCGGCCAGCTCGTCCGGGGTGAAGCGGTTGCGGCGCATCTGGGTCTGGTCTATGTGCCCGTGGACGATGAGAAGGGCTGGCTTTCCGGCGAGGATCTGGCGTATCTTCACGCTCCGGGCCATGCCGAGGGATAAGATGAGCTCCAGCGTGAACAGCACGAGGATGGGCACAAGACCGTACCAGAGCGGCTTTTCCGGGCTGGTGATGGGTGTGGCGGCGGCCTCGGAGATGAGCACGGTGACGATGAGCTCCGACGGCTCCAACTCCCCCAGCTGGCGCTTGCCCATGATTCGCATGAACAGGATGAGCGCGGCATATATGACGGCGCTGTTGAATACGATGACTTTCAGCATAGCGGTAGTATGCCGCGGCCGGCGGCGGAACATGCGTCGGCATCGTTGCTTTGAAGGGGCCAAAGGCCGCCGGGAGACCGGCGGCCTTTTCCTGTGAAAGGATTGACAAGCCGAGTATGAAAGGGGTATGATGCCGGTATCAGCAAAAAGGAGGAAAAAGCATGAAAAAGCTCACTGCGCTTTTCCTGGCGTTTATGATGACATTGGCCTTGGGCGTGACCGCCCTGGCGGACGAGCCTGTGGAGGAGCCTGTCGCGCCGGCGGCTCTGGAGGCGGCGGAGAACGCTGTGGAGGATGTGGCGGAGGCGCCCGGGGATATAGCCCCCGCGCCGGAGGAGGTGCCCGCGCCGACGCCCACCGATGTGGACGGCTGGTCCTGGCAGAACGGCCACTGGTACTGGTTTGAAAAGGGCGCGGCCAAGACCGGCTGGGTGAAGACCGGCGGCAAATGGTACTACATGGACCCCACGATCGCCCAGATGGTCACAGGCACGTTCATGGATACAAACGGCCGCTGCTACCACTGCGATGACGACGGCGCCATGTGCACCGGCTGGATACTCCTTCCCGACGGGGATTATCTCTATGCCAACGGCTCCGGCGTGCTCCAGCGGGGCTGGGTGAAGTCGGGCGGCAAGTGGTATTACATGGACTCTGAGACCTTCCGCATGGCGACGGGCCTGTTCATCGCGGAAAATGGCGAGCACTACTATGCCAACGGCTCCGGCGCCATGCTCACCGGCTGGATCAGCCTGGGCGGCGGGGATTACTACTACGCCAAGGGCTCCGGCGAGCTGCAGACCGGCTGGGTGAAGAGCGGAAAGACATGGTACTATATGGACCCGGAGACCATGCTCATGGTGAAGGATGTGACCCTCACCATTGGCGGCAGCCAGTATATGTTTACTGCCTCCGGCGCTATGCGCACCGGCTGGATCAGCTTGGGCGGCGGGGATTACCTCTATGCCGACGGCTCCGGCACCATCCAGCATTCCATGTGGGTCAAGACCGGCGGGAAGTGGTACTACCTGCATGAGGACGGCCGCATGGCCCGCAGCGAGTTCATCAATGGAGACTATGTGGGAAGCGACGGCGCCTGGGTCTACGGTCCCGGCGGCAGCTCCGGCGGCTCTGGTTCCGTCAGCAACAGCAGGACCGTCTATGTCAGCCGCAACGGCAAGATCCATCTGCGCAGCAACTGCTCCGGCATGAAGTATTACAGCACCATGACCTATGGCCAGGCTGTCAGCCGCGGCTATAAAAAGTGCGACAAGTGCTTCTGAAAATCAATAGTACAAGTCCCCGGCTCTTTTTGGAGCCGGGGACTTTTGCGCAGAGTCAATTATTTGTGTTGGGATTGACGGCGGGGGAGGGCGCGCCGTTCAGGTTCTGGATGGCGG
>CANRMG010000108.1 GCA_947631675.1 uncultured Oscillospiraceae bacterium | reverse complement strand
CCTCTGCGCTGCCGGCGAGCGTCAGGCGGCATGCCTGGCCGTCCCCGTCCAGGAAGAACCAATAGGGGACCATGCGCACGTCCGTGGCGGCTGTATCCAGGGCGATCCGCAGGTAGCCCAGATGCATGGAGACCACGCCGCTGTCATGGAGATACGCGGCCACATCTTCCGGCGCGGCATCCGGGCCCAGGGCGTCGGTCTCATCTTCCGCGATGAGCGCCAGGACTTCCTCCGGGGAGCGGAGGTATTCTGTCTCCATCCGGCCCGTGATCTGCACGGGGTCGACCCACTCCAACTGGCAGAGCTGCCCGGAGGAGGTGAAGCTGAACAGGATATGCTCGTCCATATAGGCATCCGCAGTGTCCGCAGAGGGCTCGTACTGCTCCAAAAGGCCGGACGCGTCAATCAGGGGCAGGCCGTCATAGGAGGGCCGGGCACAGACAGTGACGGTCGCGTCGGCCGTCTCCGCCATGTCTATGGAGGAGATGAACCAGCCCTCCAGTCCCAGCTCGTCCAGATACCGCTCCGCCTCCTTCGCGATGTCCGCCTCCTGTGCCGGGGCCTTGCCGGCCGTACTATCATAGACGATATTGGTGATATACAGGATGTTTGCCGGAACGCCGTCACTTGGGCTATAGCTTGACGCGCTGACGATCGTCTCCCCGCTGTCCCGCACGAGGCGGACCTTCATCTGCTGGTAAGGGACTGTACCGTCCACGCCGTCGACAGGCTGATACCTCCACTGGGCCGGGACATCCCCGCCGTTTTCGCCGGGCTCGCCCTCATAGGCCTCGCCGCCGCCGAAAAGGGTCTCCGCTATCGTCTGGACCTGCTCGGGCTCGAACAGCCGGGGCAGAACATGCAGGATGTACACAGGCCCCTCCGGCTGCCACACGTCGATGCCCCGGTCCGTCAGGGCCTTTATGGCCCCGTCTTCCGAGGGGGCTGTTTCGGCGGGCTCGTCCGCCGGGGCGGCCGTTTCCGCGGCCTTTGCCTCATAGGGGGCGGAGGTGACGGTGACGGCCTCCGGGGCGGGCTCGCTGTCCCCGGCGGCCTCCGCCATGGGCACGGTCAGCAGACATACCGCCGCGCCGGCGCACAGCATCACCGCCAGCGCCATGGCCCAAAGGGCCGGTTTTTTGTATCTCATCACTTTGATTATCCTTTCTTTCAGGCCCGCCTCGCCGAAGGCGACGGGGCAGGCGTTCAGTTTGGGGCGGGTCACGCCCCAGGCCAGCAGCGCCCGGGCATAGCCCTTGCGCTGGTTCTCGTCCAGGTCCCGGATGACCCGCTCGTCGCAGGCAAGCTCGATGTCCCGGCCCAGCAGCCAGTAGGCCGTCCAGCACAGGGGATCGAACCAGTACACGCTCAGGATGAGCCAGGCCAGCAGCTTCGTCACCTGGTCATGCCGCCGGATATGGGCGCGCTCGTGGGCGATCACCTGCTCAAAGGCGGGGCCGTCCATGGCGAAGGGCAGGTAGACCCGGGGCCGGAAAATGCCCAGTACGAAGGGGGCGTCCACGTTCTCCGACTGCCACAGCTCGTCCTTCCAGCGCACCGCCGTGGCAAGCCTGCGGCGCAGGAAGATATAGCTGCCCGCCCCGTACAGGAGCATCAGCGCCATGCCTGTGAGCCAAGCCCAGCTCAGCGCCTCCATCACGTCTATGATGGGGGCGGAGGCCTCCGCCGCGGGCGCGGGCTGCGTCTGCTCAGCCGGGGCGGCCTCTGGCCGCTCTATGGGCGCGGCGGTGCTCAGGCCCGCGATGGCCTGGTTGGCCCGCCGGTCGATGAGTTCAAAGCCGGACTGGATGAGGGGCGCGGCGCTGTCCCGCTCCAGGAGAGCGGATTCGTTCACCGTCTCCCGGCTGGGTAGAAGGCTCAGCGCGCTCTCCAGGGTGAAGGGGCAGCACAGCCGGAAGGCTGCCAGCGCCCACAGCGCGCACACCGCCCACCGGGGCGCCCGGCGCAGGATAAGGCGCATGGCCATCACGGCCAGGATCACGTAGCCGGCGCTGACGCTCAGGTTCAGCACCCGCACAAAGACGGCCTGCATATCACTCACCGTCCTTGTCGATGATCCGGCGCAGGGCGTCCATCTCCTCTTCCGTCAGGCGCTGCCGCTTGGCAAAGGCGGCGATGAAGGCGGGCAGGGAGTTTTCAAACCGCTTTTCCATCAGCTCGTCCAGCTCTGCCCGCTGGGCCTCGTCCTTGGAGACGAGGGAGGTGACGATGGTGTCCTCGTTCTTTACCACGCCCCGGTCGCTGAGCCGCTTGATGACGGTGTAGGTGGTGGTCTTGGACCAGCCCAGCTTTTCATGGCACAGGGCCGCCAGGTCCCGGCTGCGGATGGGCTCGTGCTCCCACAGGATCAGGCAGAAACGGTACTCGCTCTCGAAGATCTTCGGTGCGGACATGATGGCGCCTCCTTGCAAAATGGTCTAACGCGTTAGTATGATTTTATACTAATCCGTTAGACCACCGTTGTCAAGCATAAATTTTTCCGGGCGGGAATAATTAAAGATCGGTTAAGAATTTATGAAAACAGAAGTATTGTCCTTGCAAGTGAGCAGAAATTGTATTATAATCAAATTATTGTAAACTAAGGCGGCAGTCTGGGGAGTCCGCCGGGCACGGATAAATACAGGCAAGGAGTTTTCACATGGACATCACGCTTGCAGTGCTGGCCGCCGGGATCGGTTCCCGGTATGGGGCGGGCATCAAGCAGCTGGAACGGGTGGGCCCCTCGGGGGAGATCATCATGGACTATTCGATCCATGATGCCATCCGCGCCGGCTTCAACAGGGTCATATTCATCATCCGGCCCGACATATATGAGGACTTCCGGGAGGTCATCGGCGACCGGCTGGAGGCGAAGTTCCGGGCCCTGGGGGTGAAGTGGGACTACGCCTTTCAGGAGCTGGCCGACATGCCGGCGGGGCGCACCAAGCCCTGGGGCACGGGCCAGGCGGTATTGGCCTGCCGGGACTTGCTGGACGGCCCCTTCGCCGTCATCAACGCCGACGACTACTACGGCGCCAGCGCCTACCGGAAGGCCTATGAATTTCTCTCCGGCAGCCGGCCGGAGGAGCCCGGCCGGTTCGGCATGGTGGGCTTCATCCTGAAAAACACCCTGTCCGATGCGGGCGCGGTGACCCGGGGCGTGTGCACGGTGGACGGCAACGGGTATCTGACCAACATCGTGGAGACCCGCCACATCGTAAAGACCCCGGCGGGCGCGGAGGCCAGGGGCCCCGCGGGCGTACTGACGCTGGATGGAGACAGTCTGGTGTCCATGAATATGTGGATGCTGACGCCCGCCTTCGTGGACGCGCTGGCGGAGGGCTTTGAGCGGTTCAAGGCTAATATGGCCGACCCCCTGCGGGACGAGTACCTGCTGCCGGATATTGTGGATCGGATGCTCCAGGGGGGCCTGGCCACGGTGCAGGTGCTGCCCAGCGAGGACCGCTGGTTCGGCATCACCTACCAGGAGGACAAGGCCGGGGTGACGGAGGGCATACGGGACCTGGTGGCCCAGGGCCTGTACCCGGAGGACCTGTTCAGCGATCTGTGATACATACGGACAGAATAAAGGCGCACCGGGCGGTGCGCCTTTGCTTTTTGTGTTGTTAAAACCGGGCCATCCGCGCCGCGACCGCCAGCGGGTCCACATCCCGGAGGGGCAGCAGGGGGGCGGGGGAGGCGTCGTAGGATGCCAGGGGCTTTTCAAACCACGCCACGTCGTGCCAGGCCCCATCCTTGTACCCGGCGCAGGGAGACACGCCGATCCGGTCGAAGCCGAGAGCGGCGTGGAGCGCCTCGCTGGCGGCGTTGGGCACGGTGACGCAGCCCATGGCCGTTTTGAGCCCCTGCATGGTCAGCAGGTCTATAAGCAGGGCGTAAAGCCGCCTGCCCAGGCCATGGCCTGCCGCGGACCGGTCCAGGTATATGCTCAGCTCCGCGATCCAGTCATATGCCTTCCGCTCCCGGGCCCGGTGGGCGTAGGCGTAGCCCAGGGGGCGGCCGTCTTTTTCCAGCACCAGATAGGGGTATACCCGCTGGATGTCCCGGATGCGGCCAGTGAACTCCTTCACCGTGGGCAGGGCGTATTCAAAGGTGATGGAGGTGTCGATGTACTGGCCGTATATGGCCCGCAGGGCGGGGCCGTCCGCCTCCGAGGCAAAGCGGACGGCGTATCCGTCCGGCCCGCTGTAGGAAAGCGTAAGGCCGGGGCAGGCGCGGGACGCGTCCGCCACCACCCGGAGCACCCGCCGGCCATAGCCGTCTGCCAGGACGTGGGTGCCCAGGAGCGTGAGTTCGGTGCCGTCCAGCTCCGTCAGGCAGTCATACAGGGCGTCCAGGTTACCGCCGTACCAGTCCGGCAGGCCCAGGGCCTGGGCCAGGTAGGGGTGGGCTGTCTCCTTCGTCAGGAGCTTTTCACAGTCAAGCGCGATCCTTTTCACCATGTCACCTCATAGTCGGCCGTTACGTACACCTGGTCAAAGTGCTCGTAGTGGTCCTTGGAATAGAAAAACAGCCCGTCGTTGGAGAACACCAGCCGCCGGGAGCCCCGGGAGCCGTAGCCGTCCGTGTCGATGTCGCACTCGGTGTAGGTCCGCCCCTTTGCCTCGGGCAGCTGGCCCTCGTAATTGCCGAACCGGTCCCCGCCGATGGCGGCGCCGTCCAGGTACTTCTCCACGGACCCGCCGCTCCAGCCCAGGTCCCGGGCCTCGTCCTTTGTGATATAGTTGGGGGGCAGCTCGTCGTAGGCGGTGAGATACAGCACCACGTTCTTTACGTCGTAGTAGTACCCGCCGTATTCCGGGGCCCAGTCCCCGGCGTCTGCCGTGCTGTTCCCGTCTGTCCTGGAGGGCCCGGCCAGCTCGTCTGCGGCCTCCTCCAGAGCGCCGCAGCCCGCCAGCAGCAGCATCAGCGTCGCCAGCAGCAGGCACATATACCGTCTCATATCCCGTCCGCCCCTTATTTCCTGTTTCCGGGCCCCTGCCCGGTCAGGGACAGTTTACCAGATATGGGGCCAAAATGGTAGATGGGAGCGGGAAAAAAGCTTAATTTTGTGTGCGCGGGACGATATGTCTGGACCGGGCGGAGGTTTTGTTTTATAATACAGTCAGAGAGAAAGAAAAAGGGGAACCGCTATGAGAAAGGGAAAGATCATTGCACTGGCCGTCGCGCTGGTGATCATATTGGCCGGGGAGCTGTACCTGTTCGCCCGCTGCACCCAGGGGGACATGCCCCTGCCGGCGGCGCTGACCGGCGGGGACCAGCAGAGCGGGACGACCCCTGTCGTCTCCCAGACCGCGGTCCCGGCGCCTGCGGTCACGTCTCCGCCCATGTTCACATCCCCGCCGGCCTATACGTCTCCGCCCGCGTACACGGCCCCGCCTGAGACGGCGCCGCCCACCTGGACGCCGGTGCCCACGCCTACGGCTACGCCCCTGCCCTCGGCGCCCCCTACGGACCCGCCTCCCACGAATGCGCCCGTCACGCCGCCGCCCGGTACGGTGGTGTCCAGCGGCAGCGCTTCCTCCAACACGGGGACGAACCTGAATATGTCCATCTCCTGGCAGGCGGTGGATATGGGCGGCGGCACCACCCGCGTCACCGTGAGCGGCACGGTCCAGTCCTACAGCCTGCAGGTCATGGGCATGCCGGTGTCGATCTCCCTGGGCGGCTACTCCACCTCCGTCACGGGCAGCGCCATCAATATCACGGACGACACCTACTCCAACACGAACCTTTTCACCACCTCTTTTGACGTGCCCTCCGGCACCACAGGCACGCTCACGGCTACTTGGAACTTCCAAGGCACCTACAGCGGCACGTCTCTTCCTACCGTTACAGCCTCCGGCTACGTGGGATAAGCTGTCATAACAAAAAGCCCCGCCGAACGGCGGGGCTTTTTCTATGATTCACGCCTCTATGGAGCGCAGGGCCTTCCGGAACTGGAAGAAGAACAAAATGGCGGTGAAGGTGACGGCCAGGGTGTCCGCCACGGGCTCGGCGGTATACACCGCGATGGCCTTGTCCGCCATGAGGTGGGGCATGAGGTAGATGAGCGGCAGCAGGAGCACGAACTTTCGCATGATGGCAACGATGGCGGAGGCGGCCGCCTTGCCCAGGGACACGAAGGTCATCTGGCAGGCGATCTGGATACCGAACAGGAACATGGCCCCGCAGTAGATGCGAAGGGCCCTGGCCGCGAAGTCCAGCAGAACCGGGTCCGGGGTGAAGATGCCCGCAAACAGCCGGGGAAAGAGCTGGATGAGGGCCCACAGGGTACAGGAGTAGGTGAGGCTCACCGTCAGCAGCAGCCGAAAGGTGGCCTTCACCCGGCCCCCGTTCCTGGCGCCGAAGTTGTAGCTGGATATGGGCTGGGCCCCCTGGGACAGGCCCTGCAGGGGCATCATGGCGAACTGCATCACGCTGGTGCAGATGGTCATGGCCCCCACGGCGATGTCCCCGC
>CANRMG010000107.1 GCA_947631675.1 uncultured Oscillospiraceae bacterium | reverse complement strand
TCATCGTCCGCTCCAGCTCCATATTGGAGGACGGCTTCGGCAACGCCTTCGCGGGCAAGTATGAGTCCGTGTTCTGCCCCGGCGGGGGCACGCTGGACCAGCGGCTGGCCGTCTTTGAGCAGGCGGTGCGGACCGTGTACGCCAGCACGGTGAGCCTGTCGGCCCTGGACTACCGCAAGCGCCGGGGCCTGGAGAAGCTGGACGAGCAGATGGGCCTTCTGGTCCAGCGGGTGTCCGGCTCCCGGCACGAGGGGGCCTTCATGCCCTGCGCCGCCGGGGTGGGCTACTCCATAAGCCCCTACCGCATGGGGGTGGAGCACCCGGAGGAGGGCATGCTCCGGCTGGTGGCGGGTCTCGGCACCGCGGCGGTGGACCGGCGCACCGGGTCCTATCCACGGATGGTGAGCCTGGACGCGCCTACGAAGGTGGTCCTGACCTCCTCCGCGGACCGGCACCAGTTCTCCCAGCGGCTCATCGACGTGGTGTCGGCCGGGCCGGAGCCGGTGCAGAGCCTGCCCGCCGAGAAGGTGCGGCAGATCCTGCCCCCCTATCAGGCGGAACTTCTCTACTCCCACGACTGGGACGCGGAGCGGGCGGCCCGGGAGCGGGGCCAGCGGCGGGAGATATTCTACGTCTCCTGCGAGGGGCTGGTGAAAAACGCCGCCCTCATGGAGGACATGCGGGCCATACTGCGCCTGCTGCAGGATACCTATGATTACCCCGTGGACATCGAGTTCACTGTCAATATCGCCCCAGAGGGGTCCTACGTCATCGACCTTCTCCAGTGCCGGCCCCTGCAGCTTACACAGGAGGGGGAGGCGGTGGCCATGCCGGAGACGGCGGATGAAAGCCGCGTTCTCGTCCAGACCGAGGGCGTGTCCATGGGCTTTTCCCGGAAATTTCCGGTGGATGTGATCGTATATGTGGACGCGCTGGCCTATTATCAGATGCCGTACCGGGAAAAATACCGGGTGAAAGACGCCCTGTCCGCCGTCAACTGGCACTTCCGGGGCCGGGACGAGCGGCTGCTTCTCATCACGCCGGGGCGGATATGCACCTCCTCCCCGGAGCTGGGCGTGCCCTCCGTCTTTGCGGACATCAGCCAGTTCGACGCCATTTTTGAGGTGTCCGAGCGCCGGGCGGGGTATGTGCCGGAGCTGAGCTACGGCAGCCATATCTTCCAGGACCTGGTGGAGGCGGGCATCCTCTACACCGCCATATTCGAGGGCGCCTCCACCCTCCACTTCCGGCCGGAGGTCCTTCGGGCCATGCCCAACGCCCTGGGCCGGTACACGGACCCGGCGGGGCTGGAAAACGTGGTGTGGGTGTGCGACACGGCGGGAAAGGGCGTGGAGCTTTATTACGACATGGTCACCGAGCGGCTCATGATCCTGGGCGGCGGAGAGGGGGCCTGAGCCATGGAGCGGTTGCCTGAGGGCCTGGCCGGGGCGCTGCTGCCCTGGTATGATGCGCACGCCCGGGACCTTCCATGGCGGCGGGACGCCTCCGGCTACCGGGTGTGGGTGTCGGAGATCATGCTCCAGCAGACCCGCATCGAGGCGGTGAAGGGCTACTTCGACCGCTTCATGGCCGCCCTGCCCACGGTCCGGGACCTGGCGGCGGCGGACGAGGAGACGGTTTTGAAGCTGTGGGAGGGCCTTGGATATTATTCCCGGGCCAGGAACCTGCACAAAGCGGCAAAGATAATCGTGGAGAAGTATAACGGAGAACTGCCCGCCGACGAGAAGGCTCTACGGGCCCTCCCTGGCATAGGGGACTACACCGCTGGGGCGGTGGCGTCTATCGCCTTCGGCCTGCCCGCCCCTGCGGTGGACGGGAACGTGCTCAGGATATGCGCCCGGCTCACCTGCTGCCCCGACAGCATCGGCGACGCAGGGGTGAAAAATGCTTTCCGGGAGCAGCTGCGGGCCCAGTATCCGTTGGAGCGGTGCGGGGAGTTCACCTCCGCCGTCATGGAGCTGGGGGAGACGGTGTGCCTGCCCGGCACGCCGGACTGCGCCGCCTGCCCTCTGCGGGAGAAATGCCGGGCCTATGAGACGGGCACCCAGACCGATTATCCCGTCATGCCGGAGAAGCGGCCCCGGAAAGTCCAGATGCGGACCGTGTTCATCCTGGAGCACGAGGGCCTGGCGGCCCTGGTCCACCGGCCGGACAAGGGGCTGCTGGCGGGGATGTGGGAGCTGCCCAACGTGGAGGGGGCCCTCACGAAGGACGAGGCCCTGGCCCGGGCGGCCGCCTGGGGCTGCGAGCCCGTGGAGGCCGTGTCCTGCGGGGAGGCGGAGCACATCTTCACCCATTTGGAATGGCATATGACCGGCTGGCGCATACGCTGCGGCGCGGCGCCGGACCGGTTCACCTGGACCGACCCGGCCCAGCGGGCGGAGGGCTTTCCCATCCCCGCGGCGTTCCGGGCCTACAAGGTCCTTTTGTAAGGAGGAGCTATGAGACGTATCGCAAAGCTATTGGCCCTGGTCCTGTGCCTGGGCCTGCTGGCCGGCTGCGGCGTAGAGGACATCCTGGGGGGCATGATGGGGCCCAGGGAGGCCCAGGCTACCGCCGTGCCCAGCCCCACAGAGGTGCCCATTTGGATGCCGCCGGCGTCGCCGGACCCGGCCGCTTCGGCCCAGCCCGCCGCGCCCGGGGCGTCGGAGAGCCCCGTCCCCGCCGGCGGCGTCGCCGACTACAGCACGCTCACCGTCGCAGACTGCGTGGCCGACGCCATGGACGAGGCGGGGGTGCTGCCCCGCATCACCCTGGACTGCCCCGGGGCCGGGACCATCAACGCCGCCATTCAGGAGACCTTCTCCGAGACGGCGGCGGACCCCATGTGGGACGTGCACTATGAGTGCGCCATCGGCGCGGGGCGGTTTTTGAGCGTGCTCATCGTGGAGCAGATCAACGACAGTATGTTCCACACCGCCTATAACCTGGACCTGTCCACCGGCCAGGCCGTCACGGGCCCGGAGCTGCTGGCCCTGCTGGGCCAGGATGAGGGGACGTTGAAGATCCGGGAGCTGGAGACCCTGGCGGCGGAGTTCACCCGCCAGTTCGGCGCCTTCCGGGACCAGATGGACCAGACCTTCTACGACCAGCAGTACGCCCGCACCACCGCTCTGGACAACGCCGAGACGGAAAAACTCTGGTTCGCCGCGGACGGCCAGCTCTATTTCGCCGGGCGCATCTACGGCATGGCCGGGGCCGAATACTACGAATATCCTCTGCCCGCGGGCGTCACCCTCTGACGGGAGGTTGTATCCGGCGGCGGTATGTGGTAAGATAGACCAACACGAGCCATAAGGGAGGCGCAGCCATGGCCAAACTGAATCCCTACTACACCAACCGGGAGCTGAAGGAGATCGGCTTCAAGGCCCTGGGCCGCCAGGTGCTCATCAGCCGCACCTGCCGTATCTACACCCCGGACCAGATCTCCCTGGGGGACCACGTGCTCATCGACGATTTCACCATCCTGAACGGCGAGATCACCATCGGGAACCACGTGCACATAAGCTCCAACTGTGAGTTCTACGCGGGGGAGGCCTCCATCACCATAGAGGACTTCGTGGGCATCTCCTCCCGCAACGCCTTTTACGCCACCAGCGACGACTTCTCCGGGGCCAGCCTCAATAACCCCACCGTGCCCCGGGCCTACCGGTTCGAGAAGAACCTGCCGGTGGTGCTCCACAAGCACGTGCTCACGGGCACCTGCTGCTCCTTCATGCCCGGCGTGGACGTGGGGGAGGGCTGCTCCTTCGGCTCCATGACCCTCATCAACAAGTCCACCGAGCCCTGGGGCATCTACATCGGCATCCCCGCCCGGCGCATCAAAGAGCGGGAGCGTGGCCTGCTGGAATTTGAAAAAAAGCTCACAGGCGGCTGAGAAAAAGCCTGCCACCACATACAAGGAGGAACATACCGAAATGGAAGAACTGATGGAGATCCTGCACGAGCTGCGGCCCGACGTGGACTTTGAAAAGGAGACCGCCCTCATCGACGATGGCATCCTGGGCTCCTTCGACATCACCGCGCTGGTAAACGAGCTCATGGACGTGTTCGACGTGGAAATATCCATGGCGGACCTGGAGCCGGAGAACTTCAACTCCGCCCAGGCCATATACGAGTTCATCCTGTCCCTGCAGGAGATGTGAACCGCCCGGCGCGCAGATGCCTGCGCGCCGGTTTTTATGGCCGCGCTGTCAACAAAAATACTTGACAGCCCACGCCGTTTGGTGTATGATGGGCAGGCTGTAAAGCGAATGCCTTGACACCAAGGAGGCGCGCCATGGACACCTCTCCCCTGGACCGGTCCCTGCTGCTGGACTTTTACGGCGAGCTTTTGACCGAAAAGCAGCGCCGGGCCTGCGAGCTGCACTGGAACGAGGACCTGTCCCTGGGCGAGATCGCCCAGACGGTGGGCATGAGCCGCCAGGGGGCGTGGGACATCCTGCGCCGGGCGGAGGCCGCTTTGCGAAGCTATGAGGAAAAGACCGGGCTTGTGCGCCGGTTTTTGGAGCGGCGGGAGGAGATCGCCGCCATACGGGAGGAGCTGTCGGGCCTGCTGCCCGACGGTGACCGGAGCCGGGACATCCTGGCCCGGCTGGAGGACCTGATGTAATGGCATTCGAGAGCTTATCGGAAAAACTGAACGGCATCTTCAAGAAGCTCCGGGGCAAGGGGCGCCTGTCCGAGGCGGACGTGAAGGACGCCATGCGCCAGGTGCGGATGGTGCTGCTGGAGGCGGACGTGAGCTACAAGGTCGTGAAGGACTTTGTGAAGAACGTCTCCGAAAAGGCCGCCGGCCAGGAGATACTGGAGAGCCTGAACCCGGCGCAGATGGTGGTGAAGATCGTAAACGACGAGCTCACCGCCCTCATGGGGGGCCAGGCCGCCAAGCTCAATTATTCCTCGAAGGTGCCCAGCGTGGTGATGGTGGTGGGCCTGCAGGGCGCGGGCAAAACCACCAACACGGCAAAGCTGGCCGCCTTCGTGAAGAAGCAGCAGAACAAGCGGCCGCTCCTGGCCGCCTGCGACGTATACCGCCCCGCCGCCATCAAGCAGCTGCAGACCGTGGGCGAGCAGGTGGGCGTGCCCGTGTTCCAGATGGGCCAGGCGGACCCGGTGGACATCGCCAAGGCCGCCGTGGAGCACGCGAGAAAGCACGGAAACGATGTGGTGTTCCTGGATACCGCCGGGCGGCTCCACGTGGACGAGGCCCTGATGCAGGAGCTGCAGAACATCAAGGCCGCGGTCCAGCCCGCGGAGATACTGCTCACGGTGGACGCCATGACCGGCCAGGACGCGGTGAACGCCGCAAGCGCCTTTGATGAGGCCCTGGACATCACCGGCGTCATGCTCACGAAGCTGGACGGCGACGCCCGCGGCGGCGCGGCCCTCTCCGTTCGGGCGGTCACGGGCAAGCCCGTGAAGTTCGCCGGCACCGGCGAGAAGCTGGACGCCATCGAGGTCTTCCACCCCGACCGGATGGCCAGCCGCATCCTGGGCATGGGCGACGTGCTCACCCTCATCGAGAAGGCCGAGCAGGCCGTGGACCAGAAGAAGGCCGCGGAGATGGCGGAGAAGCTGATGAAAAATCGCTTCACCCTCCAGGACTACCTGGAGCAGCTCCGCTCCATGAAGGATATGGGCTCCATCGAGGACATCCTGGGCATGATGCCCGGCGTGGACGCCAAGGCATTGAAGGGGGCCAAAATAGACCCCAAGGCCATGGCCCGCACCGAGGCCATCATCCTGTCCATGACGCCGAAGGAGCGGGAGAACCCCGGCATCCTCAACGCCAGCCGGAAAAAGCGCATCGCCGCCGGGGCGGGCACCAGCGTGGTGGAGATAAACCGCCTTTTGAAGGGCTTTGACGCCATGAACGCCATGGTCAAGCAGATGTCCGGCTCCCGGAAGGGCCGGAAGATGGCCAAGCGCATGGGCATGATGGGCTTCTGATCTCAAAATTCATCATTGAATTTGGAAGATAAAAACTAACAATATTTTTTGGAGGAACAAAAAATGGTCAAGATCCGTCTCAAGAGACAGGGCGCCAAGAAGGCCCCTTATTACCGCGTCGTGGTGGCTGACAGCCGCTCCCCCCGTGACGGCCGCAACATCGAGGAGCTGGGCACCTATGACCCCATGGCCAAGCCCGCCGTCATCGACATCGACCTGGAGCGCGCCAAGTACTGGATCGCCAACGGCGCCCAGCCCACCGACACTGTCCGCGGCCTTTTGAAGCTGGCCGAGGCCAAAAAGCCCGCTGAGGCTCCTGCCGAGGCTCCCGCCGCGGAGTGATCGAAAGCCCCATGAAGGAACTTTTGACCTATATCATCCAGAGCCTTGTGGACAACCCTGATAAGGTCACCGTAGACGAGCATACCGACGGCGGCGCCACCGTATACGAGGTGCGCGTGGCCGACGGGGACATGGGCAAGGTCATCGGCCGCCAGGGCCGCATCGTGCGCCAGATCCGGGTGCTCATGAAGACCGTGGCCCAGCGTCAGGGCAGGAAGATCTCCGTGGA
>CANRMG010000106.1 GCA_947631675.1 uncultured Oscillospiraceae bacterium | reverse complement strand
ACCAGTCAGCCCCCGCCATGCCGGGCAGGCCCACGATGCTCAGCATCAGGTGCATATCGTACTTCATGCACCAGCTCAAGAGCTCGTCCAGCTGCTCCAGCTCCGCCATGTTGATGCTCCACACATCCGCCGGGTCGGACAGATACGAAAAGCTGTAGCAGGCCCGGACGCAGTTGAAGCCCTGCTCCGCCTGATAGCGGATCTGGTCTTCTGTCCAGTAACGGCCGCCGGGGGTGTATTCGACCCACCGCTCGTCGGGCTCGAAGTTGTAGAATATCTTGTTCTCCAGGATGAGACCCGTCCAGTATGGGAGCGCATCGGCAGTGATGTCCCCCAGGGAACAGGCATCGCGTATCTCGTCGGTGATGATGTCCGCGTTATAGGTCCCTACCTCATCGATGGGCAGATACCATGGCTCCTGGGCCTGCACCTCCGTGAGACCAATCCTGACCGTATCGTCCGCATCTGCAGCGCCGGCGAATATACCCGCGAAAAGAAATAGTGCCAAAAACACAGAAAGCAGCTTTTTCATAGCCACATCCCTCCACTTAAAGAGAGGCGTCGGAGCAAAGCGGACTTTGCTCCGACGCCGTGGCGGAGAAGGCGGGATTTGAACCCGCGCTGCGCTCATCACGCACTACTCCCTTAGCAGGGGAGCCCCTTCGGCCTCTTGGGTACTTCTCCAAGCCGAAAAAATATATTGAGCGGAACCGGCTCCGCAAATCGGTAAAATGGCGGAGAGAGAGGGATTCGAACCCCCGGCCCCTTGCGGAGTCACTGGTTTTCAAGACCAGCTCCATAAACCACTCGGACATCTCTCCGCATGCCCGAACATATTAGCACATAAACGTCCGGCTGTCAATTGAAATCGCCGTCATAAGGGAGAATTTTTCCATCGGGCCTGTGCGTGGGGATAAAAGTATGGTAATATAGGCCAAAGATTATTTCCCCGGGAGGATGACATATGATCACCGTTGAAAATCTTTCCCTGCAATACGGAAGCCAGGTCCTTTTCTCCGGCGCGGACCTGCAGTTCACCACCGGCAACTGCTACGGCATCATCGGCGCCAACGGCGCGGGCAAATCCACCTTTTTGAAGCTCCTGTCCGGCGCAGAGGAGCCCACCAAGGGGCATATCTATATAGATCCCAAGTGCCGCATGAGTGTGCTGCGCCAGGACCAGACCATGTTCGACGACTACGCCGTGCTGGAGACGGTCATCATGGGCAATCCCCGACTCTATGAGTGCGGGAAGGAAAAGGACGCTATATACGACAAGCCGGACTTTTCCGACGCCGACGGCATCCGGGCAGCGGAGCTGGAGGAGGAATATGCCGAACTGGGCGGCTGGGAGGCCGAATCCGACGCGGGCAGGCTCCTGCAGGGCTTGGGCATCCCCGTGGCGCTGCACCAAAAACAGATGACCGAGCTGGAGGGCCGGCAGAAAGTGAAGGTCCTGCTGGCCCAGGCCCTCTTCGGTCACCCGGACATCATTCTTTTGGACGAGCCCACCAACAACCTGGACCTGGCCTCCACCGTGTGGCTGGAGGACTTTCTCATGGATTATGAGGGCACAGTCCTGGTGGTGAGCCACGATAGGTACTTCCTCAACAATATCTGCACCCACATCGTGGACATCGATTATGGCAAGATACGCATGTACGTGGGCAACTACGACTTCTGGTACGAGTCCAGCCAGCTGATGCAAAAGCTCATCAAGGACCAGAACAAGAAGGCGGAACAGAAAATAGCGGAGCTGCAGAGCTTTATCGCCCGCTTCTCCGCCAACAAGTCCAAATCCCGCCAAGCGACCAGCCGCCGCAAGCTCCTGGACAAGATCACCGTGGAGCAGATGCCCGCCTCCTCCCGCCGCTATCCCTGGGTGGGGTTCAAGGCGGAGCGGGAGCCGGGTAAGGACCGGCTCTTCGTGACGAACCTCTCCAAGACCGTGGACGGCGTCAAGCTCATCAACAACGTCTCCTTCATCATGGGCAAGGAGGACAAGATCGCCATCATCGGCGCCAATGAGAACGCCATCACCTGCCTGTTCCAGCTCCTTGCCGGCGAATTGGAGCCCGACGAGGGGGAGATCAAGTGGGGCGTATCCACCACACAGAGTTACTTTCCCCGGGACTTCGGTCCCTACTTCGACGGCTGCGACCTGGAGCTCATGGACTGGATGCGCCAGTTCTCCGCCGACAAGCGGGAGAGCTACCTGCGCACGTTCCTGGGCCGGATGCTCTTCTCCGGCGACGACGTATACAAGAAGGTGTCCGTCCTGTCCGGCGGCGAGAAGATGCGCTGCATGATCTCCAAGACCATGCTGGAGGGGGCCAACGTGCTCATGTTCGACCAGCCCACCAACCATCTGGACCTGGAGAGCATCGCCGCCCTCAACAACGGCATGTCCGCCTTTCCCCACAACATCCTCTTCTACAGCCACGACCACCAGCTGACCCAGACCGTGGCCAACCGCATCATCGAGCTCACCGAGGACGGTTGCATCGACAAGATGTGCACCTACGACGAGTATATGCACATGATGGGCCGGGACCAGAACGAGATCGTGGAGTGAGTCAGCTCAAGAGCCCCTTCCCTATGATCTCCTTCAGCTCCGCTGCGATGACCGGGCAGGCGGCGGCGTAGCCCTCTTCGTTGGGGTGCAGCCCGTCGTAGGAATACTGCGGGTCCAGAACGCCGTCCTTTGCCATCGCGTCATACACGTTCACATACCGGCAACCCAGCTCGTTGGCCATATCCTGCAGCCGGGCGTTGACGGCGCGGATGCGGTCGTTGAAGCCCATGCCGAACTGTCCCACCGGATAGATGGACTGGACCAGCACCTCCGCCTTGGGCAGATTCGTGCGCAGGCCCTCCAGGATCGAACGGAGGTTCGCAATGGTGACCTCGTCGTCATAGCCCGAGAGGATGTCGTTGACGCCCCCCAGGAACACGACGATGTCCGGCTCCTGGCTGTATACGGACCGCTCTATGCGCTCCAGCATCATGCCCGTGGTATCCCCGGACACCCCTGCGTTCACAGCGTTCAGCCCGGGATAGTATACCTTCAGGTCGCAGTAGTCGGTGATGCTGTCGCCGAAGAACACCGCCTTCCCCTCCCACTGGTCAAAGCTGGCCGCGCCGAACAGGGTCTGGCGGATGCTGCGGCCCTGCTCCCTGGCATCCACTGCCGCGCCTATACCCAGCAGCACCCCGGCCGCCGCCGCGAGACCGCCGATGACCCCGGCCGCTCGGGCGATCTTCTTTTTCGTCTCCATATATGCCCTCCCCCGCCGCGTCCATTGCGCGGCGGTCTTTCCTATTCTCAGCGCGCCCGCAGCTCCCAGAAGGCCACCGCCCCGGCGGCGGCCACGTTCAGGGAATCAACCCCATGAGCCATAGGGATGCGTACAGTGTAGTCGCAGGCCGCAACGGTCTTGTCCTTGAGCCCATCCCCCTCCGTTCCCAGCACAACGGCGAGGCGGGGCTCTGCCTTCAGCGCGGGATCGTCTATAGCCACCGAGTCATCGCTCAGTGCCATGGCCGCCGTCTTAAAGCCCAGCTCGTGCAGCCGGGCCATCCCAACATCTGGCCAGCTCTCTATGTAGGCCCAGGGCACTTGCAGCACTGTGCCCATGCTCACCCGCACCGCTCGCCTGTTTAAAGGGTCACAGCAGCTTTCCGTCAGCAGCACCCCGTCCATGCCCAGGGCCGCCGCGGAGCGAAACACCGCGCCCACATTGGTACTGTCCGTGATGTCCTCCAGCACGGCCACCCGCCTTGTGTCGGCGCAGATCTCCTCCACCGTCCTGGGCGCGGGCCGGGCCATGGCGCAGAGGATGCCCCGGTTCACGGTGTAGCCCGTGAGCTTTTCCAGCACCGCCCTGTCCGCCGTGTATACCGGGGCGTCCGGGCACAGCGCCATGAGCGCCGCCCCCTGGCCATTGAGGTGACGCCGCTCCATCAAGAGCGCCTTAGGCGCACAGCCAACAGACAGCGCCACCCGGATGGCCTTGGCGCTCTCGCAGATGAACACACCCTTTTCCGGCTCCAGCCGGTTTCTGAGCTGTGCCTCCGTCAGCCGGGCGAACATGTCCAGCTCCGGCGCCGAAATATCCGTTATCTCGATGATCTTGCCCATAGAACGCCTCTCACAGCTTCCTCAGCTTCGCCCGGAAGGAGATGGCCCGGGGCGTGTCCATGCCGTCAAAGCGTACGATGTGGGCGCCCTTTTCCGTGTCCACATCCGTCACGGTCCCGGGCCCCAGGATGTCGTGGGCCACCCTGTCCCCCACGGCAAAGGTCTGCCCATCCATGTTCTCCGGCAGGTACTTTTCCGTCACGGCGATATACTCCCGGGCGTCCGCGATCAGTTCCTCCCGGGGAGGCGCGGTATATTCCATGCACGCCGGGTCGATGTCCAGGATGAACCGGGAGGGATACCGGGGCGAACCGTCGGTGTTGCGCCCCTCCGCCTCGGTGAGAAAAAGGCGCTTTTCCGCCCGTGTCATAGCCACAAAAGCAAGTCTCCGCTCCTCCTCCATGGCCGGCAGGGTCCGGGTCCTGCGGGAGGGGAATATGCCCTCGTTCATGCCACACAGGAACACATAGGGAAATTCCAGGCCCTTGGCCGCGTGGACGGTCATGAGCTTCACCTTGTCCCCCGGCTCCGCGGCGTCGGCATTGGTAAAGAGGGCCACATGGTTTAAGTAGTGCTCCAGCGTGGCCTCCTCCCCGCAGGTGGTCTCGTACTCATACACCGCCTGCTTCAGCTCCGCCAGGTTATCCAGCCGCTCCTGGCTGCCCTCGGTGCGCAGTGCCTCCTCATAGCCGCTCTCGTTCAGGATGGCAGACAGCACCTCGCTCACCGGCCGCTGAGCGTAATCCGCGGCGTAGCGCTCGATGAGACTTACAAAGGACGCCGCCTTCGTGCCCTTGAAGATGTCGTCTTCCAGGGAGCGGGTCAGGGCACCGTAGAGGGAGCAGCCCAGCCTCTCCGCCGCCTTTTCCAGGTACTCCATCCGCCGCCGGCCCATGTTCCGCTTGGGGCTGTTCACGACGCGGCGGAAGGACAGGTCGTCCTTATAGGCGATCATGCGCAGATAGCTGAGGGCGTCCTTTATCTCCATGCGGGCAAAAAACTGCACGCCGCTGTAGATGGTATAGGGCACCTTGCGCTTTAAAAGCACCTCTTCCACCGACCGGGTCACGTAGTGGGCCCGGTAGAGGATGGTCATGTCCTTGTAGGGCACCCCCTGGTCGTGCATCTGCTGCAATTGCAGGGCTATCCACTCCGCCTCCGCCTCGGCGGTCTTTGCGTGGTGGCAGAGGACGCTCTCCCCCGCCGGAAGCTGCGGTATCAGGTCCTTCTTGATGCGGGTATGGTTCTTGTCAATGAGGGAGTTGGCCGCCGCCAGGATCTGGGGCGTGGAGCGGTAGTTTTCCATCATCATGATGGTCTTCGTGCCGGGAAAGCGCCTGTCGAAGTCCAGCAGGAATTTCACGTCCGCGCCCCGCCAGGTATAGATTGTCTGGTCCGGGTCGCCCACGATGAAGAGGTTTTTGTGGTAGCCGCACAGGGCCTCCATCAGCTCATACTGGAGCGTGTCGATGTCCTGAAATTCGTCGATCATGATGTATTCCAGCCGCTTTTGCCACTTGAGCCGGATATCCCCGTGCTGTTTGAATATGTAGAGGGTGAATTTGATGAGGTCGTTGTAGTCCAAGCCAAAGCACTTCTTCTCCTGGTAGAGGTAGCCGTAGAAGATGATGTCCCGGGCGGACACTGCCTTTTCGTACTTCTCCCGCAGGCCGTCCAGGTCCATGGCGATCATGTCCAGATAGTACTCCGGCCGCTTGAAAAGCTTTTCGATCTCGATCATATCCCGGGCGGCGGCGAAGGTCATATCCCGCAGGGTCAGGCCCCGCTCCTCGTAGATGATACGGAGCATCGAATCGATGTCAGAATTGTCCAGCACGAGAAAGCTTTTGGGGTACTGGACGGCAAAGCTGTCCTCCTGCAGAACGGAGACACAGAAACCGTGGAAGGTGTTGATATAGCCGGTGTCGTTGTCGCCGGTCAGGTTATGGATGCGCTGGCGCATCTCGTTTGCGGCCTTGTTGGTAAAGGTAACGCACAGGATGTTCCCCGGCAGGATGCCCAAGTCGTTCACAAGATAGGCAAAGCGGTGTGTCAGGGCCCGGGTCTTGCCGGAGCCGGCCCCGGCGATGACGCGCACATACCCTTCCGTGGTCGTCACCGCCGCCCGCTGGGCGTCGTTCAACGCATAGTCCATGGTCTGTCCCCCCTTTCCGCCATTATCCATATCTGCTGTCCCAAGGACCGGACAGCAGAGCACATTCTCCGATGATTATAGCATATCTCGGCCTTTCTGTACATGAAAACGTCCCCTGCCCGCAGGCGGGGGACGCGCTGTATTTCATCAGAACAGGCCGGAGATGACGCCCTTGTCGTCCACGTCGATCTTCTCTGCGGCGGGCACCTTGGGCAGGCCGGGCATGGTCATGATGTCGCCGGTGAGGACCA
>CANRMG010000105.1 GCA_947631675.1 uncultured Oscillospiraceae bacterium | reverse complement strand
CATCCTCTGGCGGCAGAAGGCGGCCTTCTCCGACGCGGTGGGCCACTCCATGGTGGACGACCTGAAGGAATACGCCGCTACCAAATACACCGACGAGGAATTTGAAACGAAGCGGATGAAGTATGACTTCGCCCGGCCCTTCACCAAGGAGAGCCTGCTCTACCGGGAGATTTTTGAGAAGTATTACCCCGGCCAGGCGGAGATGGTCGTGGACTTCTGGATGCCCAACAAAGCTTGGGAGGGCTGCAACGTGGACGACCCCAGCGCCCGTGTCCTGGCCAACTACGGGGCCAGCGGCGAATAAGGAAAAAACACCAAAAGACGCCGGAGGCGATGCCTCCGGCGTCTTTATCATATGGTTTTTACAGGCTCTTGATGTACTGGTCGATGCCCGCGGCGGCGACCTTGCCGGCGCCCATGGCCTTGATGACCGTGGCCGCGCCCGTCACTGCGTCGCCGCCGGCGAATACGCCTGCGCGGGATGTGGCGCCCGTGGCCTCGTCCGCCACGATGCCGCCCTTCTTCGTCGCCTCCAGGCCCGGCGTGGTGCTGAGGATCAGCGGGTTCGGGCTCGTGCCGATGGCGATAATGACAGCGTCCACGTCGATGACGTACTCGCTGCCCGGCACCTCCACCGGACGCCGGCGGCCGCTGGCGTCCGGCTCGCCCAGCTCCATCTTGATGACCTTGATGCCGGTCACGTGGCCCGTCTCGTCGCCCACGATCTCCACGGGGTTATTGAGCAGCTTGAAGATGATCTCCTCCGCCTCGGCGTGGTGGACCTCCTCTTTACGGGCGGGCAGCTCCTCCATGGAACGGCGGTAGATGACGTATACCTCCTCCGCGCCCAGCCGCTTGGCCGTCCGGGCCGCGTCCATGGCCACGTTGCCGCCGCCCACGATGGCCACACGCTTGCCCAGCCGGATGGGCGTGTCGTACTCCGGCAGATACGCCTTCATCAGGTTGGAACGGGTCAGGATCTCGTTGGCCGAGAACACGCCCAGCAGGTTCTCCCCTGGGATGTGCAAAAACTGGGGCAGGCCCGCGCCGGAGCCCACGAACACGGCCTCAAAGCCCTGCTCAAACAGCTCGTCTATGCTCTCCGCCCGGCCGATCACCGCGTTGGTCACGATCTTCACGCCGAAGTATGTAAGCTTATCTATCTCCTTGGCCACGATGGCCTTTGGCAGACGGAACTCGGGGATGCCGTATACCAGCACGCCGCCGGGCTTGTGGAACGCCTCGTACACCGTCACGTCATAGCCCTTCCGGGCCAGGTCGCTGGCGCAGGTGAGGCCCGCCGGGCCGGAGCCGATGACGGCCACCTTATGGCCGTTGGGCTCGGGCAACTGGGGTGGGCCGTCCTTGTGGCCCTCTTTCATGTGGAAGTCCGCCACGAACCGCTCCAGACGGCCGATGCCCACGGGCTCGCCCTTGATGCCCCGGACGCACTTGCCCTCGCACTGGTTCTCCTGGGGGCACACCCGGCCGCAGATGGCCGGCAGGGTGTTGGTCCTGGTGATGACCTGGAACGCCCCGTCAAAGTCCCCCTCCACCACCTTCGCGATGAAATCGGGGATGTGCACGGCCACAGGGCAGCCCTCCATGCACTTGGGCACTTTGCAGTTCAGGCACCGCTTCGCCTCGTCTATGGCCATCTCCGCCGTGTAGCCCAGGGCCACCTCGTCGAAGTTCTTGTTCCGTACCAGAGGCTCCTGCTCCGGCATAGGGTTCTTGTCCATTCGCATATTAGCCATGCTCTCTCACACCTCCCGTGATGCGGCAGATGTGCTCGGCCGCCTCTTTCTCCTCCTCGGCATAGAAAGTGCTGCGCTTGATGATGCCGTCCCAGTCCACCAGGTGGCCGTCAAATTCCGGCCCGTCCACGCAGGCGAACTTCGTCTCGCCGCCGACCGTCAGCCGGCAGGCGCCGCACATCCCCGTGCCGTCCAGCATGATGGGGTTCATGGACACGATGGTCTTCACGCCGTACTCCTTCGTGGCGGCGCAGACCCGCTCCATCATCTTCGTGGGGCCCACGCACATGACCTCGTCATACTTCTCCCCCGCGTCCAGCAAGGCCTTCAGCTTCGTCACGTTGAAGCCCGCTTCGCCGTAGGAGCCGTCGTCCGTGGTTATGTACAGGTTCGTCGTCCCTGCGCGCATCTCCTCCTCCAGGATCACGATGTCCTTGGAGCGGAAGCCCGCGATCATGTCCACCTGGATGCCCCGGTCGTGCATGCCCTTGGCCACCGGATAGGCGATGGCATTGCCCACGCCGCCGCCGATGACGCAGACCTTCTCCAGCCCCTCCATGTTGGTGGGCCGGCCCAGGGGACCCACAAAGTCCGAAAGGCTGTCCCCCGCCTCCATCAGCGCCAGCATCTTTGTGGTCTTGCCCACGGGCTGGACCATGATGGTCACGGTCCCCTTCTGGGCGTCCGACGCGGCGATGGTCACCGGGACCCGCTCGCCGTACTCGTTCAGCCGGAAGATGATGAACTGGCCCGGCTTCGCCTTGCGGGCCACCAGCGGCGCTTCGACGACGAACTCGATCACCGTGCCCGCCTCGTTCAGGGGCCGCTTGCTCACGATCTTGAACATATTCTTCCCCCTCGTTCCTTTTTCGCGCAGATCCCGTTATGCCCGACGGGATCTTTTGCTCCTTTAGCTATTTATTATACCACAGAGCGCCCGTTTGTGAAGTGCTTTTTTCGGCAATTTTGGCGCTTTTGTCTACGCTTTGCCAAACTCCCTGAGCGCATCCACCACGGCCTCGAAGCCCATGGCCCGGCTGGCCTTCACCAGCACCGCGTCCCCCGCCTTTATATGCTCCGGCAGGGCCCGGATGAGCGCCTCCCGATTAGGATACCACACCATGCCTGCCCCCGCGCCGGCGGCGATGGGCTCCGCCTCCGCGCCGCAGGCGATGACGGCATCGCAGGCCCGTCCGGCATAGACGCCTGTCTGGCGGTGCAGTTCAGGGCTCTTCTCCCCCAGTTCCCGCATATCGCCCAGGATGGCCACGTGCCGCCCCGGCAGGCGTACAAGGCTGTCCACAGCGCTCTTCACGCTGGTAGGGTTGGCATTGTAGCAGTCGTCCAGGATGGTGATGCAGCCCGTGTCCAGGAGCCGGCCCCGGCTGCCCACGGTCTCATAGGCCGCCACGCCTGCGGCGATCTCCCCGTCCGTCAGGCCCAGCTCCAGCCCCACGGCCGCCCCCATCAGGGCAGCGTAGACCATGTGGTCCCCGAAGGCAGGGATGCGCACCGGGATGCGTCTGTCCCCGGCCAGGATGGTGCAGGCCATAGCCCCGGTGCCCTCGGGCATTACATCCACCGCCCGGACAGCGCAGTTCTCCCCCAGGCCGAACAGCACCGTCCGGCGGCCGAAGTCGTGGCCTTTCAGCAGTTCATCGTCCCCGTTGGCGATAATGACGCCCGTCTCCGGCATACCCAGGACCATCTCTCCTTTGGCCCGCAGCACACCGGCCCGGTCCCCGAGAAATTCAAGGTGCGCGTCACCGATGAGGGTATATACGCCGATGTCGGGCCGGACCATCTCGGTCAGATGGGTCATCTCCCCAAACCCGGATATGCCCATCTCCACCACGGCGGCCTCGTGCTCCTCCCCCAGTCGGAACAGCGTCAGGGGCACGCCCAGCTCGTTGTTGAAATTCTTCTCCGTTTTCAGCGTCTCAAACCTCGCGGACAGCACCGAGGCTATCATCTCCTTGGCCGTGGTCTTGCCCACGGAGCCGGTGACGCCCACGAAGGGGATGTGGAACTGCCGCCGGTACCAAGCCGCCACGGCCCGCAGAGCCGCCTGGGTATCCGGCACGATGATCTGCGGGATGTCCGACTCCACGGCCCGGGAGCACAGGGCGCAGGCCGCGCCCTTTTGGGCCGCCTGGCCGATAAAGTCGTGGCCATCCACCCGCTCGCCGGGGATGGCCGCAAAAAGGCAGCCGGGTACTATGGTCCGGCTGTCGGTGGTGACGGCGGTGAGCTCCGCCTCCGGGAGAGCACCGACGGCAAGGCCGCCCGCAATGTCCCGGACGACGGCTGGCGTGAGATGGCGCATCAGGCTTCCCTCCTGTACTTTTTCATAGACGCCTCTATGAGCTTGTCGCAGAGCTGGCCGTAGCTCATGCCCATGGCCGCCCCCATCCGGGGGATCAGGCTGGTGGGCGTCATGCCGGGCAGAGTGTTGGCCTCCAGGCAGTAGAACACGCCGTCCCGGCCCATAATGAAGTCCACCCGGCCGTAGGCCTCCAGGCGCAGGGCCTCGTAGGCCCGCTCCGCCAGGGCCTGGATGGCCGCCGTCTGGCCCGCCGTGATGGGCGCGGGACAGGGCTCGTCGGTCATGCCGGGCTGATACTTGTTCTTATAGTCGTAAAAACCAGACTTGGGAATGATCTCCGTCACGGGCATAGCCTTGCCGTCCAGCACGCCCACGGTCAGCTCCCGGCCGGCGATGAACTTCTCCACAAGCACCCGGTCCTCATACCGAAAGGCCAGGTCCAGCGCCGCGTCATACTCCGCCGGGCCGTTCACGATGGTGGTGCCCACGCTGCTGCCGCCGGAACAGGGCTTCACCACGCAGGGAAAGCCCACGTCCGCCTTCCTGCCGCCCTTTTGCACCACGACGCTCTCCGCCACAGGCACGCCCGCCGCCCGGAGCACGGTCTTGGACAGGTCCTTGTCCATGGCGATGGCGCTGCCCAGGTAGCCGCTGCCGGTATAGCGCACGCCGTTTATGTCAAAGTATGCCTGGAGCTTTCCGTTCTCGCCCTCCTCCCCGTGCAGGGCCAGAAAGGCGATGTCTGCCGCCCGACACAGGTCCAGCACATGGGGGCCCACCAGCCCCTGGCCGGGGCGCATGGCCCGTACGGCCTCCAGGTCCGGGGCCGTCTCCGCCACCGCCTGGCCCAGGCCCCGGTCCTCTGCCGTGAACGATTCCGCGATGTCCGCCGGTGCCTCCGGCAGGCCCAGAAACAGGTCCACCAATGCCACCTGATGGCCCTGACCACGCAGGGCCCGGGCGATGCCGGTGCCGCTGGAAAGGGACACGTCCCGCTCGTTGGAAAGTCCTCCGCATACCACCGCTATCTTCATGATCTGCCTCCCCTGATAGGTTCTTTCACCTTACTATTGTACCATGTCGTGCGGTTCCGGCGTTAGCCGGGAGCACGACCGGTATCTTGAGGTATAATAGCGCCAACAGCGCTATTTTACCATATGTGGAAGATGCGCGCAATTATATTGTCAATTTTCCAAAGTTATGTTAAAATAACTCCAGTACGCGTCCGGCGTACAGGAAGGACACATACCACCATGGCATTTATTGTCGTTGACCTGGAATGGAACCAGGCCATGAGCGCGAAATCCTCCGTCTTCAACCACCTGCCTATCCACCTGCGGGGCGAGATCATCCAGATCGGCGCCGTGAAGCTGAACGACGACCTCACCCCCGGGGAGGAGTTTCAGTGCGACGTCAGCCCCGTATGGTTTCGGAAGATGCACTATAAAGTCAAGAAGCTCACTGGCTTCGACAACGACCGGCTGGCCCACGGCCTTCCCTTCCCGAAGGCGCTGGAGCAGTTTCTGGCCTGGTGCGGCCCGGACTGCACCTTCATGACCTGGGGCTATGACGACAGCGGCATCATGGAGCAGAACTGCATCATCCACGACCTGGACATCGACTGGATGGGCCAGTGGGTGAACCTGCAGGTGGTATACAACATCCTCACCGAGGACACCGACCACAACCAAAAGTCCCTGGAGACCGCCATGGAGCACTTCGGCATCGAACAGACCCGTGTGGCCCACGACGCCCTGGGCGACGCCTACAATACCGCCCTCGTCTGCTCACGGCTGGACCTGATGCAGGGCCTGGCCCGGTATGCCGAGCGGGCCGGCCAGCTCACCCGCAAGACCCACGGCGGCGGCGAGCACAGCGGCCCCGACCCCATCGAGCACACCGTCTCCTCCGCCTATCCCTCCCGGGAGGAGCTGTGGCAGGCCGCGGAGCAGTCTGTGGCCGTCTGCCCCGTGTGCGGCAAGGTGCTGGAACGCACCGGCTGGGTCAGCCAGGGGGACCACCGGTATATGTCCCTGGCCCAGTGCGGGGAGCACGGGGCATACCTGTGCCGCATCCGGCTGCGCCATGAGGAGGACGGCACATGGGTCGCCAACCGGCTGCTGTACCAGGCGGACCAGGAGATGGTCGACAGCTTCCAGGCCCGGCAGGCGAAGCCCCGCCGCCGCAGGAGAAGGGGCGGCAAAAAGACGAATTGAAAAAAGCCCGGACCGCTCGGTCCGGGCTTTCCGTATGTTCATCAGGCTCTGGGATGGGCCTTGTTGTACACGTCCTTCAGCTGCTTTTTCACCAGCTGGGAGTAGATCTGGGTGGAGCTTATATCCGCGTGGCCCAGCATCTCCTGGATGGAGTGCAGGTCCGCGCCGTTCTCCAGAAGATGGGTGGCGAAGCTGTGGCGCAGGGTGTGGGGCGTGATGTCCTTTTCGATGCCCGCCTTCTGCTGGTAGCTCTT
>CANRMG010000104.1 GCA_947631675.1 uncultured Oscillospiraceae bacterium | reverse complement strand
TCATCATGTAGCCGATCTGCTGCCAGCACATGAGGATGATGAGGCCCCAGAAGCCGTATTTCGTCTGCATGAGGATGCTGGTGCCGTACCGGGACAGGATGCCGTCGAAGATCATGGACCAGATGTAGCCCAGCACGATGCCGCCGATCAGGTTCGGCATGAAGAACACGGTCCGGAACAGATTGCTGCCCTTGATGCCCTGGGTCAGGGCATAGGCCACGGCAAAGGCCAGCACGTTGATGAGCACCAGGCTCACCAGGGCGAACATGGCCGTATACCAGAAGGCGTGGCGGAAGCTGGCGTCGCTGAACGCCTTGATATAGTTCCCCAGGCCGGTGAAATGGGCGTCGGAGATCAGGCGGAACTGACAGAAGGAAAGATAGATGCCTTGGATGAACGGCCATACGAAGCCGATGGCGAACGCGGCCACCACCGGCCCTAAGAAGAGCCACCACCAGCGGCGGATGGAACGGCTGATGGCGTTGACACCGGAAAACTTCTTTTTCAAGGGATAGCCCCCTCTCTCATAAATCAGATGCCGGATATGGGAAACGGGGCGGGCGATACCGCCCGCCCCGTCAAAAGATGTGATATTTTTTCGGGGAATGACTCAGCCGTTGACAGCGGCGTACTGAGCGGCCCAGCCGTCCACGAAAGCGGTCTTGACCATCTCCCAGTTGGCGGCGGAAGGATCGGCGTTGTACTGGTTCATAGCGGCGACCAGGGTGGCGCGGTACTCATCCACGTTGGGCTGGAAGTTGGTAGCCCAGTCCATGGAGTAGCAGCCGTCGGCGGCGTAGGCGTCAGCAGCGGACAGGAAGCCGTTGGTAGAAGCAGGGCACTGCTTGTAGGGCATGGCGCTGAAGGAGTCGACCAGCATCGCGGAGGCCTCGGGATCGGTCACGCACCAGACCATGAAGTCCATGGTGGCCTGCTGATCGGCCTCGTCGGCCTTGGCGTTGATGGCCCAGCAGTTCTCGGTGCCGCAGTTCAGGCCGGCCTTCTCCTCGCCCTCAACACCGCAGTAGTAGGGGATCATGGTGGCGTTGGGAACGCTCTCGGCGACGGCAGCCCACTCCCAGGAGCCCTGTACGAAGAAGGCAGCCTGGCCGGTCTTGAACTCGTTCTCGGCGTCGTGGCCGCCGGTGGCCAGCTCGTTGCGGGCGACCAGGCTGTTGTCCACGCACAGGTCGTACAGCGCCTTGTAGTTGTCCATGTAGGCGCCGGTCAGAGAGGCGGGGCACTCGGTCCAGGTGGCGCCGGCGTCCTGCTCCTCATAGTAGTACTCCAGGTTGGCCATGTGGCCGGTGTAGCGCCAGGAGGAGGAGCTGTCCATGTCGTTGGAGGTGAAGGCGTCGAAGCCCAGTTCCGCGGCGCGGGCGTGGATGTCCTCAGCAACAGCCTTCAGACCGTCAAAATTCTTGATCTCGTCCATGGTGTGGCCGGCGGCCTCCACCAGGTCGGGGTTGACGATGATGCCGTAGCACTCCATGCTGTAGGGGATGGAGACCAGCTTGCCGTCAGCGCTATACAGGTTGGCGGCGGTGTTGTTCAGCTCCTCGGCGATGGGGGTGCCGGTCAGGTCAAGAGCGTAATCCTGCCAGTCCCGGACACCTGCGGTATTGCCGATGACGAACAGGGTGGGGGGATCGGACTTGTCCATCTCGGAGTTCAGGGTCTGGCTGTAGGTGCCGGAGGCGGCGGTGACGACCTTCACGTCGACGCCGGTCTCGTCCTTGTACATAGCAGCGATCTGCTGCAGGACCTCGTCGGATTCGGGCTTGAAGTTCAGCCAGTACACGGAACCCCCGTCGGCGGCGAAGGCCACGGCGGACAGGCTCAGGCACATAACAAGGGCCAGGATAAGTGCGAGCGCTTTTTTCATGGTAGGAGATCCTTTCAATAAAATATTTCACGCGGCGGATGCCGAAGTGATCGGTTTCAGGCGCCTATGGCGGCCACGGAGCCGCCTTCCCGCAGGGTGGTCTGCATGAGCACGTGCCGGTGGGAGCCGGTGCCCTCGATGAGGTCGATGAGCATTCTCGCGCTCTCCAGGGCCATCTCCTCGGCGGGCTGGCGCAGTGTGGTGAGGGTGGGGACGGTATAGGCGGAAAGCTCCATGCCGTCTATGGCGATGACGGAGCAGTCCTCCGGCACACGCATGCCCCGGTCCGACAGGGCCTTGATGGCGGCGATGGCCATGGCGTCGGAGATGGCCAGGATGGCCGTGAAGTCCGCGCCGGAATCGATGAGGCGCAATGTGTAGTCATAGGCCGCGGCCATGTCGTAATCGCCGGTGAACACGGCCAGAGCCGGGTCGTAGGCGATGCCCGCCTCCGCCAGGGCCTTTTTGTAGCCCTGGAAGCGGAGCTGACCGATGGAATAGTCCGCCGGGTCATCCAGGATCATGGCGATGCGCCGGTGGCCGTGTTCCACCAGGTACCGCACCGCCTTGGCGGCCTCGTCCTCGTCATGGATGCTGACGGAGGAGTAGGTGTTCTCCTTCAGGTCCCCGAAGGTGTTGGTGTAGGTGCAGCAGACGAAGGGGACGGTGAGCTGCTCCAGCTCGTCCTCGGTATAGTTGAACCGGCCGCCAAGGAAGATGACGCCCAGGAGCTTCTTCTCCCGCTCCAGGAGCGCCGCGGCCCGGACCTCGTCGGCCTGGGTGGAGATCTGGTGCAGGACCATGGTGTAGCCTTGGTCGTGGATCTCCCGGCCCAGGACCCGAATCAGGGAGGACAGGAAGGGGTTGTCCACGCCCCGGCTCACCACGCCGATGGCGGTGGAGCGGGAGGATACCAGCGTCCGGGCGCTGTTGTTGGGCACGAAGTGCAGGGCCTGGATGGCCCCATTCACCAGCTCCCGCACCGCCGGGCTCACGTCGGGATGGTCGTTCATGACCCGGGAGACCGTGCTGGTGCTGACGCCGCAATAGGCGGCGATGTCCTTGATCGTCAAGGGGGCGGCCTCCCTTCTGTGGAACTGAAAACATTACCGGTAACGATTCCAGTAGCTTCTATTGTGAAATATACACTAAATCAAGCCCCTGTGTCAAGGAAGAATACCGCCCAAATTACCAACATGTTTTTTAGGCGTTCTGCTAATGAGGTCGAAAAAGCCCTGGCGGAGCTCAGCCTTTTCGGCAGCGGGCGCTGCATTTTTGACCAAAAAGGACGGGTTGTTTTTGGGCAAAATCATGTATTATTGGTCTGGAAATCCCCGGGCCGGGTGCCTATAATGGCCGTTGACCTGCGGGGGATGCCCCTGGGGTCACAGCATTCCATTTCCCTGAGGAGGACCTTATTCCGTGGTAAAAGATCTGACGGCCGGCCGGCCTATGAAGCTCATCCTGGGCTTCACCATCCCCACGCTTTTCGGGCTGCTGTTCCAGCAGATGTATAATATGGTGGACACCATGATCGTGGGCAGGCTCCTGGGCGCCCGGGCCCTGGCCGCGGTGGGCGCCACCGGCTCCATCAACTTTCTCATCATCGGCTTTTGCATGGGCGTGTGCAGCGGCTTTGCCATCCCTGTGGCCCGGGAGATGGGCGCTGGGGAGCATGGGCGCATGAGGAGCTATGTGATGAACGGGGCGTATCTCTCCGCCCTGTTCGCCCTGGTGATGACCGTGGCCACGGGCCTTGCCTGCCGGGCCATCCTCACCGCCATGGGCACCCCGGCGGACATCTTCGCCGATTCCTATAAATACATCTTTATCATCTTCATGGGCATCCCCGCCACCTACCTCTACAACCTGCTGGCGGGGGTCATCCGCTCCCTGGGGGACAGCCGCACGCCGGTATACTTCCTGGCGCTGTCATCGGCGCTGAACATCGTGCTGGACGTGGCGCTGATCCTCTGGGGCCATATGGGCGTGGCCGGGGCCGCGGTGGCCACGGTGGCCAGCCAGGCGGTGTCGGGGCTTGCGTGCCTGGCGACTGTATGGCGGAAGTTCCCCATCCTGCGGACCAGCCGAGAGGAGCGGCGCTTTGACAGGCGGCTCTGCCGGGACCTGTGCGCCATGGGCGTGCCCATGGGCCTTCAGTACTCTGTCACCGCCGTGGGCTCCATCATCCTCCAGTCCGCCGTGAACGGCCTGGGCAGCCTCTACGTGGCGGCCGCCGCTGCGGGCTCCCGGCTGTACAGCTTCCTGGCCTGCCCCTTCGATGCCATGGGTGCGGCCATGGCCACCTACTGCGGCCAGAACGTGGGCGCGGGCAAGCTGGACCGGCTGGGCCGGGGCATCCGGGACTGCGCCCTGCTGGGGCTCATCTACTCCGTGGCCGCCTTCGGGGCCATGCTGGCCTTCGCGCCGGCGTGCGCCGCCTGGTTCATCGACGCGGGCCAGGAGGCCCAGGCCGGGACGCTCATCCCACTGGTGAGCCAGTATGTGCGCGTCAGCACCGCTTTCTTCTTCCCCCTGGCCCTGGTGAACATCGTCCGCTTCTCCATCCAGGGCATGGGCTACAGCGTGTTCGCCATCCTGGCGGGGGTGCTGGAGATGATCGCCCGGACCCTGGTGGGCAGCGTGGGCGTGCCCCTGTGGGGCTTTACGGCGGCCTGCTTCGCCTCCCCGGCGGCCTGGATATGCGCGGATGCGTTTCTGATCCCCGCCTGCGTGCGGTGCATCCACCGGCTCCGGCGCCATAAGGACCAGTTCATGCTGTCCCATCACCGGGCCGTCAGGGAGTTCGTTCGCCGCCGGGACATCGACCACCTCTATCCCGCAAAGCAACATAAGGCGTCCTGAGTCCAATAATAAGGCCCCCTCTGATAAGGTTGGGCAAAGCGCGGCCTGGCCCGACAGTATCCCTGCCGCTAAAGTTCGCTATGCTCACCAACCGCGTCCGGGACACTGCCGGTTCCAGCCGTGCGTCGGGCCTTCAAACGAAAAACCTCCCTCTTCAGAGGGAGGCTTTTCTTTTTTATGGTCAGCTCAAGGACCAGCTGAGGTCGAACTCCACGGGGGATTCGCTGTTGTTGGTCAGGTACAGGTCATATTCGTCGGCCTGGCTCGGGTAGAAGGTGACCGTCTGCAGCTCGCCGGCCCTCAGGTCCACGCTCTTGCCCATGCCGTTCGCGTCGCCGTGCAATGACAACGTGAGCGTGGCGTCCGTCCGGGTCTCGAGCCCCACCGCTATCAAATTGCCCGGCGCCGCGTGCAGGCCGCCGGCCACCTTGACGCGCCCGCCGTCCTCTATCTGCTCGTAAAAGACGGGGGCGCCGTCTGCACGCTCGAAGAACACGATATTGGGCGGGACGGCCGCCGTCCCACCGGCCTCCTCAGCGATGGGCTCGTCAGTGACGGGCTCCTCTACGGGCTCCTCCTCCGGCTCCGGCGGCGCGGAGAAGGAGGAACTGCCGCTCGCGCCAGACGCGGCCCGAAGGGCGTCCCACTGGGCCTGTTCTTCCTCCGTGGCCGCACGCAGGCCGGTGAGCTCGCCGCCCTCGTACACGGCGATGAGCTCCAAGGTGCCCTCCGGCCATGTGCCGTCCCCGGAATGGGCGGTGATCCACACGCCCGCCGTGCTGTCATAGAGGCCCCGGACGCGCTCCCCGTTCCAGTAGAGGACCACGTCGTCCGTCTTTTCGTCATATTCATACGTCACGTCGAAGGGCTCATAAGGCGCCAGCGCCTCGTCTATCTCCTCCAGCCGCTCGGTCAGGGCGGCCTCGTCCCCGGTCATCAGATGTGCGTCCCAGCCGCTGCCCTGGGCCAGCATGACGTCGCCGCTGCCGTCTACGGTTTTGGACACCAGCAGGCCGTTTTCGATCTGCTCCAGGGTGTGCTCGTACATTTCAATGGTCTCGTCGATCTTCTCCTGGGTCCAGGTGAACCAGCCGTCGGTATTGGTCCAGGCCCGCTGGCCCAGGCACTCCTGCAGGTCCTTCTTCTCCTGCTCCAGCCACTGGGCATACTCCTCGGCGGTCCACCACTCCACCTCCACCGGGTCGATGAGCGCCTCGAACTCCTCCCGGGTCATGGCGATGGGCTCGCCATCCTCGGTATATACATAGACGGTCCCGTTCGCGGACGCCGCCACGTCGCCGGTAAAGCCGCCGGGCGCGGCCTCGGAGACCGTGATGGTCGTGGGGCCGTCGGCGTCGCCGATCACGGCCACGTCCTCCGGTGCGGCGGTGGCGAACACCGCCCCCACCCCCAGCACCAGAACCAGGGCCAGGAGGGTGCTCCAAAACGATTTTTTCTTTATTTTCATGATAGAATGTATCCTTTCTTCGATGGCGCTGCGGGAAAAGCCGCTGGCGGCGAACGATCCGCCCCTGCGCTCCTCCATGTCCAGCAGCGTCCGGGCGTAGTCCTTCCGGGCCTCCCCGTCCAGGGGCCGGGCCACCGCCTGGTCACAGCATATCTCCATGTCCCGGCCCGCCAGCACCAGCATGGCCCACGCCAGCGGATTGAACCAGTGCAGGCACGCCACCGCCGCGAATATGAGCTTGGCCACGGCGTGAAAGCGCCGGATATGGGCCATCTCGTGGGCCAGCACAAAGGAGAGTGTCTTTTCGTCCGCCCCGTCCATGGCGGCGGGCAGCAGTATCACCGGCCGCAGGACGCCGTAGGTCAGGGGCGCGCTTACTGTATCCGACCGGCGCAGGGACACCCGCCGGCGCA
>CANRMG010000103.1 GCA_947631675.1 uncultured Oscillospiraceae bacterium | reverse complement strand
TCTGCAAAATGACGCCCCGGATGGACAGGATGCCGATCAACACGTCGATCAGCATCTGCACCGCGATGTTGACGCACTCGAACCCGGCGCCGACAAAGCCCTTCACATAGGTGAGCTTGAATTTCGGCCTTTCGATCTGCTCGCTGGCCTCGGCCGCCCCCTGGCGGAAACGCTGCTCCCGGCCAAAGGCCCGCAGCACGTCGTAGCCCGCCAAAATGTCCTTGAGCCGCCCGGTGGCCTGGGCCTGCCCCGCCTCGCAATCTTTGCCCAGCTTCTCCATGCGCTTATTAAATAGCTGGGGAACCAGCATCATCACGGCCACATTGACCAGCGCCGCCACCAGCAACGACCAGTGGAGCGTCAGCAGCGCGACGGCGCTGAACAGGGCGCTGGCCCCGCAGGCGACGCACTGGTAAAAGGGCTGCCAGGCAAGGGTCTCGATCTGGTTCACGTCATTCGTGAACCAGGACAGGTATTCCCCTGTGTCCTTTTCGTGGAACGCCCCGTGGGACTTGGCCAGCAGCGTGGCCGTCATGTCCCGCCGGACGGCGTTGTTCATCAGCCGCACGGCCCGGCCCTGGCAATATTCCTGCAGGCCATTGATCCACATCAGAACGAACCAGGAACCCGTCAACAGCGCCATCCAGAAGAAAAAGCTGCGCAGATCCCGGTCGATGATGCCCTGGAAGGTCTGCATCAACAGAAGGTTATTCCCGGTCTGCAACGCGCACACGACGAGCGCCAGCAACACCGCCGCCAGATTGGGCGCCCAGTATTTTTTCAGATAATATTTCATTTTTATGCCTCCTTTTCTGTCTCCGCCCAGACCTCGTCCGGCCCTAAGATCGGCAAACCGTCGCCGAGCCGCATGAGATTGGAATCGAACTGCATGAGCACCCGCCCCAGCAGGAGGAACGGGACCAGCTTGATCGGCTCCGTCACCTGATAGACTCTCGCCTGGCCGTCCTCCAGTTCCAGTTCCATAGATGTCAGGATCTCCCGCTCCGTCAAGGCCTCCAGCAGTTCCACCACCGCTTCCTTCGGCATTTTCAGTTCCTTCACCACAACGCCCGGAGAAAACCAGTTTGCGTTGCGCCTGTAAAGACAGCCCAGTAGCTCCAGACACCCCGGCTTTGCCAGGACCGCGAATAGCTTCCGGTATTCCTCCATGGGGGCCAGCCACTGGGCCCAGCCACCCTTGGGCTTTGGCCATAGCGTCACGAAGGTCAGGTCGTCCGAGTGTACGTCCAGCAGCATACCGCCCTCTCCCAGCACCTGGGTCAAAAACAGCTGGACGATCCCGTCGCCGCCGTCGAGCTTGCAGGACGCGGGATAGTCCATGCCCGGCAAAACGATATCCACTGGCGCGAAGTAGCTAATGGAACTCCAGACCAGGCGGCAGAACTTATCCAGCCTATCCTTCGCCGGTAATCCCCGCAGCCACCGGCCCACCGCGTCCTCCATGGCCTCCTGTTCCCCGCCCTCCATACCGAAGAGAGCGTCGATGGTCACGCCCAGCTGCCTGGACAGCACCGGCAGCAGTTCCACGTCCGGCGTGCCGCCCTTTTCCCATTTGCTCACAGCCTGGGAGGATACGCCGACCATATTTCCCAATTGCTCCTGTGTAAACCCGCGCTCTTTTCTCAGGGCAGCAATCTGTTCACTCAGTTTATTCGCCATGCAAAACAACATCCTTTCCGCTTTCTGGTTGGATTATATCACAATCAATGGTTGAATTAAATAGAGGTGATTTTTCATATTCACAACCAATAGTTGTATCACAGAATAAGAAAATCCCCTGACCGACGAATGAGGACCTCTTTAGAGGTCCTCATCGTCTTCAGGAGTCTTTCGACGTTATGCCCCGGGCTTGCCCAGCATGCGGAACATATTCTTCTTGTAGGCCTCCACGCCGGGCTGGTCGAAGGGATTGACGCCCAGCATGTAGCCGCTGATGGCGCAGGCCACCTCGAAGAAGCACACCAGGTCGGCGAAGCCCTCCTCGTCCCGGTAGGGCACGGACACGCCGATATTGGGCACGCCGCCGGCCACATGGGCCGCCTTCACGGCCTCCATGGCCACCCGGGAGATCTCCCCCAGGCCCCGGCCGGCCAGGTAATTGAGCCCGTCCGAGTCGCCCATGGCGAAGGGTACCTCATAGTCCCGGCGGGGCCGGTCGAAGCTGACCACCGTCTCCATGAGGGTCCGGGGACCGTCCTGGATGTACTGGCCCATGGAGTGCAGGTCCGCGTTATACTCCACGCTGGCGGGGTAGATGCCCACGCCGTTCTTACCCTCGCTCTCGCCGTAGAGCTGCTTCCACCACTCCGCCATGTAGCGGAAGGAGGGCTCGTAGCTGGCCAGGATCTCGATCTTCTTGCCCTTGGAATACAGGGCGTTCCGGGCCGCGGCATACTGCCAGGCGGGGTTATCCGGGTTGCGCAGGTCCAGCTGGTACAGGGCCTCCGCCGCCTCGCCCACCATGGTGCGCACGTCGCACCCGGCAGCCGCCAGGGGCAGCAGGCCCACGGCGGACAGCACGCTGTAGCGGCCGCCCACGTCGTCGGGCACCACGAAGGTCTCGTAGCCCTCTTTGTCCGCGATGGTCTTCAGCACGCCCCGGGCCTTGTCGGTAGTGGCATAGACGCGCTTGCGGGCATTGGCGCCGTATTTCTTCTCCAAAAGGCCCCGGAAGATGCGGAAGGCCGCCGCCGGCTCCAGGGTCGTGCCGGACTTGGACACCACGTTCACAGAGAAGTCCCGGTCTCCCAGCAGGTCCAGCTTGTCGTTCAGATCGTCCGGGGAAAGAGTGGTCCCGGCAAAGATGACCTCCGGGCCGTTCTTGGGCTTGATAAGCTCTATGCCCGCCCGGGCTCCCAGGTAGCTGCCGCCGATGCCCACCACCACCAGCACCTCGCTGGTGTCACGGATGCGCTCTGCAGCCGTGGTGATCTGCTTCAGTTCCTCGCCCTGGACCCGCCGGGGCAGTTCACGCCAGCCGGTGAAGTCCGCGCCGGCCCCCTTGCCCTCCGCAAGGGCCCGATGGGCCTGGCCCGCCGCGCCGTAATCCGGCCCGGCACTGTCCATAAAACGCAGGGCTCCCGTCAGATCGACTTTGACCATATCCGCAGGCCTCCAGTATCTTTAGTTGATGGCGGCAATTGCCCCCACCTTTGGCTGATATTATACCCCATGCCGGCCCTTTTTTCAAGATGCCGCCCCCCAAAGTGGGGCAAAAAGCAGGATTTTGGCCCAAAAACACAGCGAAAATGGGGCGTCTATCCCGCATTTTGTCCGATGAGCGCTCCCCAGAGCCGCCCGTAGACCGCCCAGAAGCTCAGTTTCTCCACGCTGCCGGCCGCCACGATGTCCACCTGGGCGATGGTCCGCTCCCCCGCCCTCACGGTCATGGAGCCCAGGGTCTGCCCCTCGGCCACCGGCGCTGTCACCGACTCCGGCAGGGCGATGTCATAGCTAAGATCCGCCGCCCCGCCCTTTTCCAGGAGCATGTGCTCGTCTCCGGTGAACATGGGCTGGACGCTGTCAGCCGCCCCCAGCTCCACCGCCACCGGCGGCAGGACCTGGCCCGGCCGGAGGGAGGCCAGGGAGTAGTTGGCAAAGGCGTAGTTCAAAAGGGTCCGGGCGTCGTTGAAGCGCTTTTCAGAGGTCTCCCCATGGAGCACCACGGCGATGTACTCCACTCCGTCTCGCTCCGCTGTGGCGGAAAGGCAGTACATGGCCTTGGTGGTGAACCCGGTCTTCAGGCCCGTGGCCCCCTCGTAGCCGTAGATGAGGCGGTTGGTGTTGGAAAGGCCGAATTCCCCGCCCCGGATGGTGTCCATCCAGATGGTGGTATACTCCTTGATGAGGTCATGGGCGATGAGCTCCCGGCTCATGAGGGCGATGTCGTAGGCAGAGGTATAGTGGTCATCGTCGTCATAAAGGCCCGTGCAGTTGGTGAAGTGGGTATCGGCCATGCCCAGCTCCCCCGCCCGCTGGTTCATCCTCTGGACGAAGGCCTCCTCGGAGCCGGCGATGAGCTCCGCCAGGGCCACGGCGCAGTCGTTGGCGCTGACCACCGCCACGCACTTGAGCATCTCCGACACGGTCATCTGCTCCCCCGGCTCCAGCCATATCTGGCTGCCGCCCATGGAGCAGGCCGTCTCCGAGGCGGTCACCACCGTCTCCTTTCCGATGGTCCCGGCCTCCAGGGCCTCGGTGATGAGCAGCATGGTCATCACCTTCGTCACACTGGCCGGAGCGCAGCGGGCGTGGGCCTCCTTTTCGTATATGACCTGGCCGGTGCTCTTTTCCATGAGCACGGCGTATGGCGCGTCGATGCTGATGGCGTCGGCCGGCAGGGTATCCATCGCCAAGGCCGGCGTGGTCAGCACCGTGGCCGCCAGGATAAAGGACAGTATTTTCTTACATAAACTCATAATGACACCCCCATATCACATGGATATGGGGGCATGACCCAAAATATGATGGTTCGCCGCCGCCGGGCGGAAACGCCCATGTTTCCCACAGCGTCAACACGCTTTTACACAAACGCCGCCCAAAAACCAGTCGAACGCCGGCGGCTTTTGTCGGCGGATGGCTATATCTCCCGGTACATGGCCGGGGCGTCCGCCTTCCCCACGGCCTCCGCCACAGCCAGCACCTCCACCTTCACGGCCCGCTCGCCGAAGCGGATCTCGATCACGTCCCCCGGCTTCACCTCCCGGGAGGCCTTGGCCGGGGCGCCGTTCACGGTGACCCGTCCGCCGTCGCAGGCCTCGTTGGCCACGGTGCGCCGCTTGATGAGCCGGGACACCTTCAAAAACTTATCCAGACGCATAGCTTATATTCTCCCTGAAACGCCCAGCGGCGCGGGATCTGCCCCGCGCCGCTGGTTATGCTCGAATGCGCTTATTTCGCCACCGCGTCCTTCAGGGCCTTGCCGGCCTTGAACTGAGGGACCTTGGAAGCGGGGATCGTGATCTCCTGCTTGGTGCGGGGGATACGGCCCACGCGGGCAGCGCGCTCCTTCACGTCAAAAGCGCCAAAGCCAACGATCTGGACCTTGTCGCCCTTCTTCAGCGCGTCGGTGATGGCCTCGACAGCAGCATTAACAGCCTTCTCAGCATCCTTCTTGGACAGATCTGCTTTTTCCGCCACAGCAGCGATCAGTTCAGCCTTGTTCATGGTTAACCTCCTAAATTATTTGGCAGTTTTCCGCCTCTTTTGTTATTTCGCGAGAAATATAAAAAGTTTGCCGCAGCAAATCTTTTCCGCTTATTCACAGCTCTCTCTTGGCCTGCTGCCAGAGAGCCTCCTGCTGGTCCAGGTCCAGGTCCGGAAGGGCCTGTCCCCTCTTCGCGGCCAGCTCCTCCATTTTGGTGTACCGGGCCACGAACCGGTCGCTGGAGCCGTTGAGGGCCTGCTCGGGGTCGATCTTCAAAAGCCGGGCAAGATTCACCGCCGCGGCCAGCACGTCGCCCAGCTCCTCCTCGACCCTCTCGCCCTTTTCGATGGCCTCGTCCAGCTCGGCGATCTCCTCGGAGAGCTTGTCCCGCGCGCCATGCCAGTCGGGCCAGTCGAAGCCGTCCTTCTTGGCCTTTTTCTGTATCTTCTCCGCCCGCCACAGGGCCGGCAGGCCGCCCGCCACGCTCTGCATGGCCTGGGCGGTGGACTTCTGGTCCTTCTCCCGGCGCTTCACCTCGTCCCAGGTGACCAGCACCTCCTCCGGGGTGTCCAGCTCCAGCTTCCCGAACACATGGGGATGGCGGCGGATGAGCTTCTTGCACGCGCCGTCACACACATCGTCGAAATCGAAGGAACCCTTCTCCTCCTCGATGCGGGCGTGAAACAAGACCTGCATCAGCAGGTCGCCCAATTCCTCCAGAAGATTTTCCGTGTCCCCCGTGTCGATGGCCGTGGCGGTCTCGTAGGCCTCCTCCAGCAGATCGCGGCGGATGGACTCATGGGTCTGTACCCGATCCCAAGGGCATCCGTCCTCGCCACGAAGGATCGCCATAATGGCGCGGAAGTCTTCTATCGTATATTTATCCTTATACTGAAAATTTATCATATTCTCCCGTCAACTGCAATAGCAAATTGCAAAAATGGCACCATTTCAAGTGGATTTTTTTAGTTTTTCGTGAAAATTACCTGCTGTTTTGCCGGTTTTTCAGCGGATATGAAGGCGCTTTGCGATCTTCTCTCCCTTGGGGAAGAGCTTCATATCCTCCATGGTGATGGCCCGCAGGGCGATGGCCATCACGAAGTACACGATGACGCCGGTGCCCACCGCCGCGCCGAAGGGCAGCAGCACGTTCAGGCTCCGACCCGCCAGGGCGCCGGTGACGCCGCCCATCAGGCCGTGCAGCAGGCTCCACACCGCCCAGGCCGCCACAGCCATAACGGCGGCGGCCAGGCCGCTGCGGCCGACCACCCGGCCCACATTCACGGGCCGGTCCATGTTCTTCGCCATGAAATACAGATTGGAGCAGAGCATCACCACGTAGCAGCTCAACGTGCCCAGGGGCGCGCCGTAGACGTTGATACGGGGATCCCCCACAAGCACATAGGTGACTATCACTTTGGCCAGGCCGCCCAGCAGGATGGATATGAGCGGCAGCCGCTCGTTGCCGTTGGCCGGCAGGATGGAGTTGGTCATCAGGCTCATGGTCATGAAGTAGCAGGTGATGCC
>CANRMG010000102.1 GCA_947631675.1 uncultured Oscillospiraceae bacterium | reverse complement strand
AGCTCAGCGCCCTTGGCGTGCAGCTCGGTGATGGCCTCGGCGTTGTCGAAGATGGTGGACACGATGGTGTAGGCCGTGTCGTCGTCGATGTCGGACCGGGCGATCAGGGTCGCCTTGGTGGTGATGGTGGTGGCGTCCTCATCGAAGCCGTTGTAGGTGCCGGCAGGGATGGTATAGGCGGCATACCAGGGGGCGTTGGCCAGAAGCTTCTCCATGTGCTCGTCGTCGATGGAGACCAAATACACGGTCTTGCTGGCGGCCAGGTCGGTGATGGCGGGAGTGGGCGCGCCGGCGGTCTGCACGGCCACGTCGATCTTGCCGTCCTTCAGGCTCTCAGCGGAGTCGGCGAAGGACTGATACACCGGCTTGATGTCATCCAGGGTCATGTCATAGGCAGCCAGGATGTCCACGGTGTTGTAGTAAGTACCGGAGCCCACGTCGCCCACGCAGACGCTCTTGCCCTTCATGTCCTCAACGGACTTGATGTCGGGGTTGCAGGTGACCAGCTGCACGGTCTCGGCGTACAGGGCGCCCAGGACCACGAAGCTGTTGACAGCGCCGGTCTCGGCGTAGGAGTTGGTGCCGTTGTAGGCATAGCCCAGAACGTCGGACTGGACGGTGGCCAGATCGTACAGGCCCTGGTCGATGCCGGTGATGTTGGCAGCGGAGCCGCCGGTCTCGTTCACGGTGATGTCCAGGCCGGTCTCCTGCTTCAGGTACGTGGCCAGCACGCCGCCGAAGGCGTAGTAGGTGCCGGCGGAACCGCCGGTGCCCATGGCCAGGCTGCCCGCCGCGAAGGCGTTGGCGCCGAGGCAGCTGAACACCATGACAAGCGCCATGACCAGCGCGAGGGTCTTCATAGTCTTTTTCATGTTTGGGTCCTCCTCGTTGATATGTGTTTGCATTTTTCGCTTTCGCGATTTTCGTTACGCGCCGATTATATCCGCTTTTGTTCTGCATTTCAAGGGAAAAATGAAATTTTCTGTTTCAAAACTTTCAAAATCATCAAAAACCACGATAACCCTTCCCTCTCTGGCGGCTTTTTTGTAGGAGTCTACAACAGTAAATCGTCAAAGGGCGGTCCCGGCGGCGGCTTTGGATTGACTTTTCCCCCGTATACGATATAATAATGACAAAGCAGACTTTCCAAAAAATGAAAATGCCCGGAGGTACATACCATGACATACAACGAGATCCTTACCGCCGCCAGGGACCAGATCGGCCCCTTCTGCAAGGCCTGCCCGGTCTGCGACGGCCGGGCCTGCGGCAACGCCGTCCCCGGTCCCGGCTGCAAAGCGCCCAACAACACCGCCGCCCGCAACTACGCCAAGTGGCAGGAGATATTCGTCAATATGGACACTCTCTGCCCCAACAAGCCAGTCGACACCGGCTTCCGGCTGTTCGGCTGGGACTTCAAGGCCCCCATCTTCATCGCCCCCCTGGGCGGGCTGAAGCTCCACTACGGCGAGAAGTACGACGACTTCGCCTACAACAGCATCCTGGTCCCCGCCGCGGCGGATTACGGCGTGGCCGCCTTCACCGGCGACGGGATGGACCCGGAGATCATGAAGAGCTCCGTGGAGGATATGAAAAAGGTGCAGGGCATCGGCATCCCCACCATCAAGCCCTGGAACCTGGAGGCCGTGTTCGAGAAGCTGGACATCCTCAACAAGGCGGGCATCTTCGCCGCCGCCATGGACGTGGACGGCGCGGGCCTGCCATTCCTCAAGGCCTACAACCCCAACGCGGGCAGCAAGTCCGTGGAGGAGCTGCGCCAGATCACCGGCTACGCCAAAATGCCCTTCATCGTCAAGGGCATCATGACCCCCCGGGGCGCCGAGAAGGCCATCGAGGGCGGCGCGGCGGCCATCGTGGTGTCCAACCACGGCGGCCGGGTCCAGGGGGGCGTGCCCTCCACGGCGGAGGTCCTGCCCGCCATCGCCAAGGCGGTGAACGGCCAGGTGCCCATCTTCGTGGACGGCGGCATCCGCTCCGGCGTAGACGTGTTCCGGGCGCTGGCCCTGGGCGCGGACGCGGTGCTGGTGGGCCGGCCAGTGGTGCCCTTCGTGTACGCCGCCGGGGCCGAGGGCCTGAACGTGTACCTGGACAAGATGATCGCGGAGCTCAAGGACACCATGACCATGTGCGGCACCCCCACCCTGGCCGACATCGGGCCGGACAACATCATCAAGTTCTGAACTGCCGCTCCGTTTCGGAGCGATGAGGAGCACACCATGGAGCAGAGCATCCAGTCCCTGGCGGCAGGCCTTGACCTGATGCCGGGACCGGTCCTGCTGGTCCGGCCCGGCGAGGGCGGCCAGTGGGCATGCGAATACGCCAATCCGGCGGCCGACCGGCTGCCGGACAGGCCTGCCCTGCTCTCCTGGCTGGCCCCTTTCCTGGAACAGGCACGCGCCGGCGGACCCGGCCAGCACCGGGCCGTGGAGCGGGACGGCCGGCAGTTCGACCTGCAGGCCAGCCTCTGCGGGGAAGGGCTCTATATGGTCCTTCTGTGGGACGTGACCGACGACCAGCGCCTGCAGCAGGAGAAGCTGCAGGCCGCCAGCGCCGCCCTGCAGAGCGCCTTGGACGCGGCCAACGCCGCCAACCAGGCCAAGAGCGACTTCCTCTCCCACATGTCCCACGACATCCGCACTCCCCTCAACGCCATCATCGGCATGACCACCATCGCCCAGGCCCATATGGACGACCTCAGCCGGGTGGAGGACTGCCTGGACAAGATAAGCCTGTCCAGCCGCCACCTGCTGGGCCTCATCAACGACATCCTGGACATGTCCCGCATCGAGAGCGGCAAGATGAGCCTCAGCCCGGAGACCTTCACCATGGCGGACTTCCTTCACGGCCTCATGGCAGTGCTCCAGCCCCAGGCGGACAAGAAGCACCAGAAGGTGGTCCTGGACTTCAACGGCATCCGCTGCGAGCGGGTGCGGGGCGACCAGCTGCGCATACAGCAGGTGCTCATCAACATCCTCAACAACGCCGTCAAATTCACCCCAGAGCACGGCGCCATCACCCTCCGGGTCCGGGAGACCGGCGAGCGGTACGGCACCGGCGGGGGATACGCCTATTACGAGTTCGTCATCGAGGACACGGGCATGGGTATGAGCCCCCAATTCCTGGCCAAGCTCTTCCAGCCCTTCGAGCGGGCGGAGGGCGTGAGCCGCATCGAGGGCACGGGCCTGGGTATGACCATCACCCACAACCTGGTGGAAATGATGAACGGCACCATCTCCGTGGTCAGCCAGCCGGGCCACGGCTCCCGGTTCACCGTGACGCTGCCCCTGGAGCAGCTGGACAGCCCCGAGGAGGGCATGGACCAGCTGCGGGGCCTGCGCCTGCTGGCGGCGGACCTGCCGGCGTCGCTCCGGCACCTGAAGGAGCTGGCGGAGGACCTGGGCATGCGCTGCGACGTGTGCTCCGACGCGGCCACCGCCATCGACATGGCCGCCCAGGCCCACATGGAGGGCCGGGACTACTTCGCCATCCTGCTGGCCTGGCGCATGCCCGTGGTGGACGGGGTGCAGGCCTGTCGCCAGATGCGGGCCATCCTGGGCAGCGACGTGCCCATCTTGCTCACGTCCAGCTATGACTGGCCCTACAGCGCCGACGAGATGCGGAAATTCGGCGTCAGCGCCTTCGTGCCCAAGCCCCTGTTCCGCTCCCGTTTGTGCCAGACCCTCATCGGCTTCACCGAGGTGGGAAAGACGGCCGGCGGAGCCAACCAGAACAGCGGAGAGAACTTCTCTGGCCGGCGGGTGCTGCTGGCCGAGGACAACGAGCTCAACCGGGAGATCGCGGTGGAGCTTCTGGAGATGATGGGTGTCCAGGCCCAGTGCGCCGAGAACGGCCGCCAGGCCGTGGAGATGTTCTCCGCCAGCGGGGAACACACCTTCGACCTGGTGTTCATGGATATTCAGATGCCCATCATGGACGGCTTCGCCGCCTCCCGGGCCATCCGGGCCCTGCCCCGGTCCGACAGCCGCACAGTGCCCATCGTGGCCATGACCGCCAACGCCTTCGTGGAGGACATACGGGCCTGCGAGGAGGCGGGCATGAACGCCCACGTGGCCAAGCCCATCAGTCCCCAGCAGCTGGCGGACGTGATACGGGCCCAGCTGGGATAGGGGGCGCGGCATGAGAGCGTATCAGGAACAGTACCTGGCCCTGCTGGGCCAGATGCGCCAGGGGGCGGACCTCTCCCTGGAGAAGGTGGGTCCCGCCGCCTTCATGGATGGGGTGCGCCGGACCAGCCGCCAGTCCCTGGAGCGGGTGGCCCAGGGCACGAGGCTCCTGCGGGAGAACCTGTTCCCGGTGCTGGACGACCTGCCCTCCGCGTCGGAGGAGGAACTGGCCTGCCTGCGGGAATTCGCCGACAAGCTCATGGTGGGCGTGGCCCAGAAGGACGCGGGCCTGGCCTACCGCATCCACGCGGCTCTGCTGGCCCACGCCCGGCGTACCGGCGACCGGGATATGCTGATCCGGGAGCTTTACTGGGTGGGCATGAGCCTTTATAACATGGAGACCATGCTCTCGCCCAACCACATCCGGCTGTTCGCCGCCCGGATGCGGATGTGCTTCGCCGAGAGCGCCTCCCATTTCGACACCGATTACGACGACATCACCGACCCGGAGATCCGGGGCTATATCCACCGGAGCATGGGCAATATCGCCCTGAGCTACAACGGCAGCGACCCGGCCTCCGCCCAGGCGAAGCTGGCGGCCATGAAGCGGTCCATCGCCCTGCTGTCCGACCCGGACGTGCGGGCCAAGACGCCCAGCCTGCCCTGGGACCGGTATCTGTTCATGAGCCACCAGGAGCGGACCACCATGCTCAGCTACCTGCGCTCGGGCCACGCCGAGCCGGAGGTGTTCGCCCAGGTGCTGGAGTCGGCGCAGATCATCCAGCAGCGCCAGGTCCAGCAGGCCCGGGATAGGGGCGAGCCCCTGCAGCCCCGGTGGCAGTACGCGTACCTGGCGGCCCTGTACCACTGCGGGGCCATGACGCTGCAGGAGCTGCTGGACGCGCTGTACGCCCTGTCCACCGCCGAGCCCGACGACAGCTACGACCCCCAGAGCATGTTCTCCCACGCCAGCGTCCCGGCCATGTACATGGAATATATGCGCATCCAAAACGAGCCCATGACCGCCCGCCACGCCGCCCGGATCGACCGGATGATCCAAAGGATGTTCCGCTGGATGGTCCGGGTGCCCAACGACGACTACGGCGAGCAGTTTTTGTTCTACCTGCGCCAGACCATGTACGTGTACCGGGAGACGCCGGGAGGCATGAGCTTCTTCGACCTGATCCAGAACGTGTTCGCCCTGCGCCATCCCACCAGCTACGCCCGACTCTGGCGGGCGGGAAAGATCGCCCGGACCCTGTGCACCTGGGCGGCGGAGGACTGCCCGGAGCAGCTGGCAGGGCTGCTGGGCTGCGCCGGCACCGGGCAGGTCCGGGCCCGCCGGGAGGAGCTGGCCGCCTTCGCCGAGGAGGCGGGCAGGCTCTACGACGTGGGCATGGTCCACTGCTTCAACATCGCGATCCTCTCCTGCCGGGGGCTTTTTGAGGACGATTATGCGCTTTTGCAGCTGCACGCCTACTGCGGCCACCATCTGCTCAGCGAGCACGAGTCCACCGCCCCCTTTGCGGACGCGGCCTACGGCCACCACTGCCGCTATGACGAGAAGGGCGGCTATCCCGTAGACTTCTCCCCCAGCGCCTCCCCCATCCGGGCCGTGATCTATATGGTGACCGTGGCCGACACCATCACCGCCGCCACCGACACCGTGGGCAGCCTCTACAATCCCCCCAAGACCCTGGAGGAGGTGTACGGGGAGCTCAAAAAGGACGCAGGCGGCCGCTACGCCCCCTTCGTGGTGGACCTGCTGGCGGATCCGGCGCGGCGGAAAGAGCTGGACGAGAGCCTTGCCCGCTGGACGGCGGAGGCCTACGAGGACCTGTACCGCCGGCGGCTGGCCATATACGAGGAATAAAATACCGGGGCCTGCTCCCATCGAACAGGCCCCGGCTCTTTTTCACCCCGTCAGCCGAACAGCTCCTTCAGCCGGAGACTGGCGGCGTACAGTTCATTTTTGCTGTAGGTGTTGGCCTCGTCGGCCAGCACCATTTTTATGGCGTCCTTGGCCCGGCAGTCCTCCCGGACCATGGCGTCCACCAAAAGCGCCTCGGCGGACACCACGTGCTCCTGCTTCGGCGCCAAAAACGCCTCGGTCAGCTCCACCACCAGGCAGAATTCCCCCTTCTCGTAATTTCCCTTGGCCAAAAGCTGGTCCCGGACTTCGCCCGGCGTGCCCCGAAATGTCTCCTCGTGGAGCTTCGTCAGGTCGTTGCACAGGCACATCTGGCAGGGCACGTCCTCCCGGATGAAATACTCCACCGCGTCCATCACCCGCTTGGGGGACTCATAGAACACGTAGGTGCGCACCGCGCCCCGGCGCATCTGGTCCAGCAGCTTTCCCCGGTCCGGGTTCTCCCGGGGGAAGAAGCCCCGGAACACGAAGGCAGAAAGGTCAAATCCGCTGACGGACAGGGCCGTCACCGCCGCGCAGCAGCCCGGCACGCCCACCACCCGTATGCCCTCAGCCACGGCGCTCTTGATGAGCTCGTTGCCCGGGTCGGAGATGCAGGGGGTGCCCGCGTCGGTGATCACCGCCACGCTCTGGCCCGCCTTCAGCAGGTCGATGAAGTACC